>JBJKPO010000170.1:0-6629 GCA_046706235.1 Bacillota bacterium
CTTTACGCCAACAAATTAAAATCTAAGTTCAGATCATTCAAATAAATCGGGACGTAACTTTATAGCATCCCGTAAATAAACCGGCATAATTTCTTCTTTATTTAAATGGGTATAAAAATGGATCAAAGTTCGAATACACAATGGTAACGCTTCTTTTTTAGGAATTTCCTGAGCGCACATCAACGGTGTCGAACTTAAACCCAGTTTCCGGGCGGCCACGGCCGGAAACTCGCTTTTAATGTCGGGAGTTACCGTAAAAATAATTCTCACAATGTTTTCCGGCGAAATGGAATTCCGTTCCAAAATTCGAGCCAGTAATTCACTTGTCGCTTTAAGTACTTCCGCCGGTGTATCTTTACTAATAGTAATTGCTCCCCGGACCGCCCATAAATTCATTATCACTCACCCTATCGCCCGGTGGCCCAACCCAACCGCCACCTCATCCAAATGTACCAAACCAATGCTAAAAAATACCGCCACGCTGACATGATCTCCCTTGCGGGCGATTCCTACCTTACCACCGATATTTAAACCGATAGCCTTGTTGATAATCTGCGACATTGCCTCCCGGGTGGCGCCGGCCAGGGCGCCTTCCTCGGTATGAGACTCTTTGATGATCGCTTCACGTTTCGCGGCTACAATTGCTCGTTCCACGATAATTTTCATTGCCGGGATGGCTTCACCCCCATAATCAACCGCCGCGGCAACGATCGCCCGGTTTTTTAACTCTTCTTTCATGATTCTTTCTTCCTCGCGTGTAGGAGTTAAGGCCATTGATAACGCCGCTTTGGCAACCTCCCTGCTACCGGATTCAACCATCAAACTCCCTCCGATCGATTCCAGCCTTTTCATCAAAGTTAAAACATTAGATTAAAAAAGCACCCTTCATTAAAGTGCCGCTTTTAATAAAGCAGTGTAAAACTTCAGGGAACTCACCGCTTTTTCCCAAATAATCGTGGTAACAACTCTAATACTGTAACATAATTTAGCGATTCCAGCAAGTCATTCGTTGTTTAAACTTTTGTAAAACTTAACCGGTTCTCCTTCCCACCGTTCGATTAAAACCAGCCTTTTACGTATCCAACCGTTCGTTAAAGCAAACTGGACTATCACAAGCGCCGCTATCAAACCGATACTTAACCAGTAACACTTTTTTTGATTTAATTGGAGTATAAAAAACAATTTTTCATACCAGCGATATTTTCTTCTCAAATTTAACATCCCGCTACTTTCATTTGTTTTTACAACTACGTTTTCATCATCTTCGAGCCGCGGCCCGGCCTGCCGCATGACCGGTTGAAAAAGCAATCTGCAGGTTATAGCCACCAGTATAACCATCAACATCGACAACTTCTCCGGCAAAATAAAGACCGGGCACCAACTTGGATTCCATCGTTTTAGGATTAATTTCCCTGGTATTTACTCCACCCATGGTTACAATAGCTTCGGCGACCGGTCGCGGGCGGGCTATCGTCAGAGTTAATTCCTTTATCAGTTTAACCAACCTTTGTCTCTCTTCTCTGGTAATCTGATGAACCGGTTTTAAGTGGTTAATTGCCGATAATTCAATAATTACCGGAATTAATTTTTGCGGTAATAAATCATCAAGGGAATTCTGATATATTTTCCGGCTATATTTGGCAAAATCCCGTTGCACCCGCAAATCCAATTCCGTTTCGGAAAGAGCCGGCTTTAAATCGATAACCATTGTAACGGACCCGGGTTCTTTTAAAACCTTGGGCACAATGATCCTGCTTAAACTAAGGACCACCGGACCGGAAATCCCAAAATGGGTAAACAACATTTCTCCAAACCCGGCTTCCAATTTTACGCCGCGTTCAAAACAACTTACCGATACATTAACCAATGAAAGTCCCTGTAACTGCTTAGGCCAATCCTCGACGCTTTCCAAGGGAACTAACGAAGGAAGCGGCTCAATGACCGTATGTCCCAGCCTTTGAGCCAACCGGTATCCATCACCGGTACTCCCGGTCCCGGGATAGGAAAAACCACCCGTGGCGATAATAACCGACTTGGTTTCCATCACGCGGCCATCTTCGCAAGTAATTCCGGCAACATGGTTTTTATCGTCCACCTTAATTCGAGTTACCCGGGTTTCAGTAACTAGCTTTACTCCAACTTTTTTTATCGCGCCGGCTAACGCATTTACAATATCCCGGGCCTGATCCGTATCTGGAAAAACCCTGCGGCCCCGTTCAATTTTCAAAGGAACCCGTAATTCCTTTGAAAAAAAATCGATTAATTCATTAGGTCCGAAACTTTGCAACACACTATATAAAAAACGGCCGTTGCCCGGAATATTCCGGATAAATTCCTCAATATCGGTCTGATTGGTAAGATTACACCTTCCGGCGCCGGTAATTAATAATTTTTTTCCGATATCACGATTCCGCTCAGTTAAAATTACCTGAACACCATTTTTTACCGCGGTTAGCGCCGCCATAATTCCGGCCGGACCTGCACCGATGACCACCACGTCGGCTTTCATGAAAGTTTTTCCTCTATTATCTGAGATTTCTTGACCTCAATTAAATTTTGCAACTGAGGTAGTATACATTCGGCCGCTTTTCGTCCAATGTCGACACATTCCCTGGCTTGCCCGAAACTCATCGTTCCAATCATTCCTAATTGTGGTTTGATAATTAAATCGGCCTGCCGGACCTGAATAGCATCCAATCGATTCCCCATGATGTCAATTACTTTAGACAATACGTCAAAAATGTTGTTCACCTGATGATTGGTGTGATCAAAACCAACATTAACCGCAATAACCAAATCGCCTTGCATTTGTAAAGCTACTTTTACCGGTACTCCGGCAACCACCGCCCCGTCAACCAACACCCGGCCGTTTAGTTCAACCGGATTAAATACCCCGGGTATCGAAATACTGGCGCGAATTGCCGGGCCAATCGGTCCGGTTTCAAACACAATTTCTTCACCGGAAAACAAATCCGTGGCCACCGCCCGGAACTTCACCGTTAAGTCTTCGAATTTTTTGTTTTTAGTAAGGATATCAATTAAGGTTTGGATTTTGGAACCATCGATTAAACCCAGCCGTGGAAACCGGATATCAATTAAATCTTCCCACTTTAGATAATCAATCAACTGCTCCAAGTAATAAAGATCCGTTCCCGTCGCATATACGGCTCCCACCATTGCTCCCATACTCGTCCCGGCAATTCCCCAAATTTTAATACCCTCTTCTTTAAAAACCTGAAGCACCCCAATATGGGCAAAACCTCTGGCTCCGCCACCTCCAAGGGCTAAAATAATTTTTAAATCCTGATTTTGCGCTCCCATCTCCTTACCTCCGGTATCAGTTTTCGCCATCGATTTGGTTTTTTCCTTTATCCGGCAAGTTATAAAGACAATGCAGTTCTGTAAATAATAAAATGAGGGCGATTATTAATACGCCCTTTTATTATAATATAATTATCTCCACAAGTTTACTTTTTCAGCAAATTTATAAGATAACTTCAAATTATAGACCAGTTAAAATATCTATAAAAACCATTTATGTCGACTTAGGCCATCAACACTTCATTGTTTCTGATTAAGATCGGAATATCAAAGTCGGGTTTAATGACAGCTAATTTAATTACTTCCTCAATCCGTTCAACCGGTATAATTGCAATCTCCGTTTCCGATTCGAACATTTCCTGCCAGTTCTCTTTGGGAATCAAGATCCGTTTAGCGCCGGCCTCTTTAGCGGCGGCAATTTTCGGTACGATTCCACCAACCGGCATTACCCCGCCCCTGATGGAAATCTCCCCGGTCATCGCCACTTCATTATCGATCATTTGACCACTAATTGCGGAATATATTGCGGCTGCAAGGGTTATCCCGGCAGAAGGACCATCAATCGGCACTCCACCGGGAAAATTAATATGAATTTCATAATCCGCGGGATTTACGCCCAGGAACTTACGGATTACCGTCAGTACATTTTCCACTGAACCGCGCGCCATGCTTTTCCGCCGGATAGTCCGTCCGGATTGACCCATTTCCTCCTCATCAACCACCCCGGTGGTGATTACTTTTCCCATACCGGGTGCTACCGGAAACGCGGATACCTCTACTTGGATAACCGAACCCATATTAGGGCCGAAAACCGCCAGTCCATTTACATATCCTATTTGCGGTTTTACCGGAATTCGGATATTCGGCCGCGGTGAATATTGACCACTGTGAATTACCCATTCCAAGTCCTTGACCGATATTTTTTTACGGTCTTCGGTGATTGCCAGTCCCCCGGTGATTTGAACCAAATTTACCGCATCCCGGCCATTGGTCGCATATTTGGTGATTAATTCAAGCACCCCGGGTTCGTTTTCAAAACTAATCTTGCGAATCGCGTTTACGGCTATTTTTTGAACATCCACCGGCGACAAGTTTTGAAAAAAGATTTCAACGCATCGAGAACGAATCGCCGGGGGAATTTCTTGTGGGGTCCGGGTGTTGGCGCCCACCAAACGGAAGTCGGCCGGCAGGCCGTTTTGAAAAATATCATGAATATGGCTGGGAATATTAGTATCTTCAGAACTGTAATATGCGCTCTCCAAAAACACTTTACGGTCTTCTAATACCTTCAATAGCTTATTCATTTGAATCGGGTGAAGTTCCCCGATCTCATCAATAAATAATATCCCGCCATGAGCTTTGGTGACCGCCCCCGGTTTGGGTTGAGGTATTCCGGCAATTCCCAACGGTCCGGCACCCTGATAGATCGGATCATGCACTGAACCAATCAACGGATCGGCAATGCCCCGGTCGTCAAAACGGGCCGTGGTCGCATCGATCTCCACAAATTTAGCCGTTTCCTTAAAAGGCGACAGCGGCTGTTTTTTGGCTTCCTCCAACACCACCCTGGCCGCGGCTGTCTTTCCTATTCCCGGTGGTCCGTATAAAATAACATGTTGGGGGTTGGGACCGCATAACGCCGCTCGCAAAGCTTTTAAACCGTCATCCTGCCCAATTATTTCCGTAAAATCCACCGGACGGGTTTTTTCCGATAAGGGTTCGGTCAACGAAACCCTGCGTAACCTTTGCAATTTTTCCATTTCTTTGCGGGATTCGCGATCGACCGCTACTTTATTCCCCTGTTGAGACCGGAGTAAATTCCAAAAATATAATCCAATTACGATCGCAAAAAAAAGATTGATTAAACCAATGATGTTCGTAACAAATTCCATAACGGTCGCTCCTTTTTAAACGGAATTCACCATATAGTATCGCCAGAATATGAAATAATCATTCCCTCACTATTTTTCAGTCAGTAATCAGAAGTGTAGTCAGCGAAAATCAAAACCACAAACCGCAAAAAGGCCCAAAGAATGTATCTTTGGGCCTTTGTTTATACCGCTTTTTAAGTTTAAGCCGTTTCTTCCTTCTTCTTTTTACGGGGTTCCACTGGAACAATAATCGGGTCGGTTTTTTCTTCCACCATGCTTTTAGTAATAATACAACGCTTAATATCGGTACGGGAAGGCACCTCGAACATCAGATCCAGAGTTAATTTTTCAATTATCGCCCGCAACCCCCGCGCCCCGGTATTTCGTTGAATGGCCAGTTTGGATATGGCTTCCAATGCTTCCTGTTCAAAGGATAATTCAGTATTATCCAGTTCGAATAGTTTCTGGTATTGTTTGATCAGCGCATTTTTCGGCTCGGTAAGGATTTGTACCAAGGCCTTTTCATCCAGGGCATCCAAAGCTACCACGATCGGAAGCCGGCCTACAAACTCAGGAATTAATCCAAATTTCAAGAGATCTTCCGGCATAATTTGACGTAAAATTTCTCCCAGCGGTTTTTCCAGTTTGGAACGAACCTCGGCCCCAAAACCCATGGTTTTTTTACCGATCCGGTTCTCGATCAGCTTGTCGATTCCTTCAAAAGCCCCACCGCAAATAAACAAAATATTGGTGGTATCCAATTGAATAAATTCCTGATGCGGATGTTTTCTACCCCCTTGTGGCGGGACGGAAGCAATGGTTCCCTCCAAAATTTTCAATAATGCCTGTTGGACCCCTTCTCCGGATACATCACGGGTGATGGATGGATTTTCCGATTTTCGGGCAATTTTATCCACCTCATCAATATAAATAATCCCTTTTTCAGCCCGTTCCACATCGAAATCGGCGGCCTGGATCAGCTTGAGAAGAATATTTTCCACATCTTCACCGACATATCCGGCTTCGGTTAACGAAGTAGCATCCGCGATCGCGAACGGAACATTTAAAATTTTAGCCAGAGTCTGGGCGAGTAAAGTTTTTCCGCAACCGGTCGGTCCTAGTAACAGGATATTACTCTTTTGGAGTTCCACATCTTCAAAACGATCCTCGGAATTAATCCGTTTATAATGGGTATATACGGCTACCGATAGAAATTTTTTAGCATCTTCTTGTCCAATAACATACTGATCCAGAATCTCCTTGATTTCTTTCGGCTTCGGATTACTGTTCAGATCAAGATTTACTTCCTCATTCAATTCTTCGTCGATAATTTCATTGCAAAGCTCGATACATTCATCGCAGATGTAAACCCCAGGACCGGCAATTAATTTTTTTACTTGCTCCTGTGCTTTACCACAAAAGGAACACTTTAATTGA
>JBJKPO010000171.1:0-7341 GCA_046706235.1 Bacillota bacterium
ATATTACCTGGAAGTGCGGGAAACCGCTAAGCTCGATACGCTTACCCGGCTCATCGACGCTAATCATATTAATTTGTCTTTAGTATTTTGCAATACTCGAAAGCGGGTTGATGAAATCGCGTTAAAACTTCAATCCCGGGGTTATCAAGCCGAAGCGCTCCATGGAGATATGCGGCAAGCGCAACGGGATCAGGTGATGTCCAAATTCCGGGCAGGAACCATCGAGGTATTAATTGCGACTGACGTGGCCGCCCGAGGAATCGATGTCAACGATATCGAAGCGGTTTTTAATTTTGACTTGCCCAGTGATGAAGAGTATTATGTGCACCGCATCGGCCGGACCGGCAGGGCTGGGAAAACCGGTAAATCCTATACTTTTGTATTTGGACGGGAACTATCCAAGCTGAAAGAAATCGAACGGTATACCAAATCAAAGATTGTGTTTCTAAAACCGCCCACCCAACTCGATGTGGAAGAAATCCGTATGAACAAGGTCTTTGACAGTATAAAAAACACGATTACCAAAGGCCGGCTTACCGAACATACTTGCCGGATTGAAAAATGGATTGAGGAATCCGCTCTTTGTAATGAGCAGGGTAATGGCGTAACGACCTTGGACATCGCCGCCGCTCTCTTAAAAATGGCTGTGGATCCCGGAGTGACCGCCGGTGATGCGCTTGTATCGCTGAACCGGAACTCGTTGGACGGGCGGAAAGTCAACATCGAAAGAGCCAATCGCTCAGCTTCGCCGTTACACGCCCGATCCCAGACCGGCACCGGATTTAAAAAGTCAAATGCCTCCTAATTACGAGGAAAAATCGAAAATAAGATTAATAAAAGGGCTGTCCCAAAAAGTTTTGGGACAGCCCTTTAGCTTATTTCCAAAACTCTGCTCTTGTTACATTTTCGGCTTACAGACCTCGTTTTGTCCGTTAGAGATATCGAACTCCGCTATTATTTTTAATAAGACACGGTTATTTTCAAATCACCGGGATAATACTAAACCTGGACATTCCGGACATCGGAAATTAAACTTTGGGCGTTCCTTTTCAATTAGTTCACTTTACTCGCGTAAAAAGTATTTTTTTCTTAATTTTAGCCAAAAAAAGTTTCGGGAATTGAATGAGGTGGCGGATGTTAGCAATTCCGAAAAAAACTTTAATCGATATTCACGTAAACGGGGAAATGCGAACCGTGGCGGTTCGCCCCGCCGACACGTTACTATACGTACTCCGGGAGCAACTGGGGTTGACCGGAGCCAAGCCGGGTTGTAAAAACGGGGATTGCGGGGCTTGCACCGTACTGATGGACGGTTGGCCGATCAAGTCTTGTCTGACGTTGGCGGTGGAGACAATTGGCCATCAAGTGACCACTATTGAAGGATTGAAGGATACGCCGGTTCAAAAAGCCTTTCTGGATAAATGGGCCTTTCAATGCGGTTACTGTACTTCGGGTTTTATTATTGTCTGTCATGCTTTGAGCCGGATTCATCCCAATGCCGGCGATGAAATCATCGAAGAATGGCTCCAATCCAATCTTTGCCGTTGTACCGGTTACGAGGAAATTCAAGCGGCGATAAAAACGGTTTTATCCCAAAGCAGTATGGATTGATAATAATCCGCGTGTATAGCCGTTCTTCTAAAATTTTCTTATGTAATCGAAACCCTAAATTGACTGTCACTGTAATTTTTGATATGATCATAACAATTAATTTACAGATACTGATGTGGACCGGTAATAATTAAATCAAGGGAAGGTGTTTCATATGAAACTGCTTGTTTTAATACTCAATGACGAGGCTCTTGTCGATAATGTATTATTAAATTATTACAAAATCGGCATTAAAGGAGCTACTGTAATTGACTCTATCGGCATGGGGGGAATTTTGGGAGTGAAGATTCCGTTTTTTAAGTCCAATCAGTTCGTCCGAATTCACAAGCCCGACAATAAAACGATTTTATCGGTGATTGACGATGAAAATATCTTAAAACAAGCCGTCACAATGCTTAAAAAAGAGTTGTTGCTGGAAAAACCGGGAACCGGATTGATGTTTGTCGTACCGGTCCTGGAAGCTTACGGAACAGCGAAAATAATTGATGATACCCAGGATTGATGATTTCGGCAAAGATCCGGGACTTTCCTAACATGGCAGTTAAATACAGGATTGTTTCCGGCTTTTTATGAGAAATTCAGCTAATTAACCTTTAAAAAAGCGCCTCTTTTAGGGAGAGAGCGCTTTTTTCATTTGGAGCGCCGGAGAAGCACACCGGCTTTATTAGTATTAAGAAAGGGATAAAAGTTTTTTAAGCGGGAAATAGCTATAATAGTTTTAACTATTATTTTGCGGGTGAATCTTAATTGATGGATATTCCTCAATCCAACGCCGAATTTATTTCATTAATAAAAAACATTTTTAAAAAACCAATCGACTTACGGTTTGAATCTCCGGTGGCGAATATCACCATCGCTTTCTTAACCACTTTTTCCAGCAAGGAGAACCTTCAAACCAATTTTTTAGCTCCATTGAAACAACTGGCGGCAATTAACCCCCGGCTTGGCTGGGATGCCGTCCTGGCGGCCATTCCCGAACAAGGATATACCGAAAGAGAATCATCCGCGGAAATAATTAAAGACATCTTAAACGGCCGGGCAGTGGTAAAACTGGAGGGAAATCAGCGATGTTATTCATTCGACACCTATCAACCGGTTAAACATCCGCCGGGAGCACCGTTAATTGAAAGGACAATCCGCGGATGCAAAATTTCATTTGTCGAGGAAACCGGCCGCAATATCTCGCTAATCCGGGAACGGATTCGCAACAGCGCGTTACGGGTTGAAGGATTAAATGTCGGGACCCGCACTGAAACCTGCCTGGCTGTTTTATATCTTGAAGATGTGGCCAATCCGCAAATCGTGGCCGAGGTATTTCAAAGATTGAACCGGATTGATATCGACGGTATTGTCGACAGCGGTTATATTGAACAACTAATATCGGATAATCATTGGTCCTTTTTTCCGCTGACTCAAAGCACCGAAAGGCCTGACAAGGCAGTGGCCGCAATATTGGAAGGGCGGGTGGTCATTTTTGTGGACGGCAGCGCGATTGGGATCATCGTCCCCACTACCGTAAACGAACTTTACCAAAGCCCGGAAGACTACTTTTTCCCTTTTTGGTTCGGCGTGTTTTTACGGGTGTTCCGGATCCTGGGCAATAATATCGCCGTAACATTACCAGGTTTATATATTGCCCTGGCCGGGGTCAATCCGGAGTTATTGCCAATCAATATCGCGTTTACCATTGCCGGCAGCCGGATTGGGGTGGCTATTCCGCTGGTCGTCGAATTATTATTAATGGAGTTTGTGATCGAGATTTTCCGGGAAGGCAGCCTGCGGTTGCCGACACCTGTCAGCCAAACTCTGGGAGTCGCTTCCGGGATTGTACTCGGTTTTGTGGCGGTTAACGCCGGTCTGGTTTCCAACTCTACCCTGGTGGTAGCCTTGTTTACGGCCATTGCCTCTTATTCCGGTCCCAACTATGAGATTGGACTCTCCTGGCGGATACTCCGTTTTGGCTTGATTTTTACCGCCGCTGTTTTCGGGTTGTTTGGATTAACCATCGGCGGACTTATTATTTTGGGCCATGCCGCTATTCAAAATTCCTTCGGCGTCTCCTACCTTTCCCCCTGGGCGCCGCTTTTGCCCGGGGAACTTATCGATACCGTTTTTCGCCGGCCGTTATGGATGAAGCGCCGTTTGCAAATTTACCGGCCGGTTAACGATATTCGCATGCAAAAAAGAGGAGAAAAGTGAATTGAAAAACGAAACTCTAGCGCCGGCGACTTCAGCCGTCAATTTATTTGCGATTTTGCTGGTGGCGATATTGGGTTTGGATTTTTTGGATATTCCGTTCGATCCCGGTAAAACTTGCGGCCCAAGCGGTTACTGGGCGGTCCCGGTCATGTTTGTCCTGGTCGCCTTACCGCTGGTTTTGTTGGTCTGTCTCATGCAACGGCGTTTCCCCGGTCAAAATATAATTAGCGTAGCCGGCCAAGTTTTAGGCCGGAAGTTAGCCATTATCGGAAATATAGTTTTTATCGGAACTTATGTATTTTGGCTGGTTTTAGCGATCCGGGACGCTTGTGATTTGACGCAAATTTATTTTTTAAGCCGGACCCCGTTATGGGCGATAATGCTTTTTTTCATCACTGGAGTGGGTTATATCGCCATCAATGGATTGGCCCCGGCTTTTCGGTTGATGGCTTTCGTACTTATTCCTTCGGTGATTATCCGGTTTTTGATGCAGATATTAGCCATGCAGGGGCTGAAGTTTTCATATCTGTTGCCGGTATTTTCCGCCGCACCGCTTGATTATTTACGTGGCGGAATGGAATTGGCCAGTTTTTATATTCCGGTTACCACTGTTTTTTTAATATCGCCGCTGATTAAAAATACAAAAAGAATACCCGCGGCCACATTATGGGCGGTGATAATCGCGACAATCAGCGCTTTTTTAGGAGTGTTCGGCGCGCTCGGCGTCCTTGGCCACGAATTAACCATCCGGTTTAATTGGTCGGAGTTTTCCCAAATCCGGTTAATCAATATTCCGTTATTGGTGTTGGAACAAGTCGGCCTTTTGTTTCAAATTGTCTGGATGACCATGTTTTTTGCGGCCACCTGTTATTACTTCGCGATAGCGGCCGGGGGATTAAGGCAGCAATTCCCCAAAATCAATTATCGCCTGGGAGTAGCCGGATTACTAATCCTGGTGGGTTCCACCGGCTTGATTTTTCCCGACGCGATAATTGCCCATAAGGTTTTTACGGATTGGAGCCGCTGGCTAACCATTCCGGTGGCAATCTATCCGTTATTGATTTATCTGACTGATAAATTGAAAAGGGTAAAGAGTAAAGGGAAAAGAGTAATGAGTAATGAGTAATGAGTAAAGGAAAAAGAGTAAATGGTAAAGGGAAAAAGGGAAAAAAAGAATTTAATTTTATACTTTACACTTTACTCTTAACACTTTTATTAAGTTTATCCGGCTGCTGGAACCTGGTGGAGATCGATAAACGCGCTTTTATTACGGCATTGGGTATTGATCGCAATCAACGCGGGGGAGCGGGCGTGACGATCCAAATACCGATGCCGATGCGGATGCTGCCGCCCTCGGTTAACGGGGGAGCTCAATCCGGTAAAAGATTTACCGTTACCAGTTTTGATGATGAGACTGTCAATGCCGCCCTCAACGATTTGCAATCGAAAACTTTTTATGAACTGGTCATCGAACAAAATAAAGCAATCGTCATCGGCGAGCAAGCCGCCCGCGCCGGTCTGAAACCGCTGATTGAATATCTGATCCGGGACCCGAAATCACCGCCGCAAGCCTTGATTTTCATTGCCCATAACCATTCGGCCCGGGAGATTTTGTCCGCCACGCCCATTCAGGAAGTGCTTCCCGGGTTGCAATTTTTTCAGTCATCCCATTTGGTTATTAAATATGACCGCACTTACTTTATCCCGGTTTGGGATTTTTTACGCCGGGTGGTCCACCAGCCGACCGATACTTTTGCTCCGTTGCTGGATTACGATCCGGGCGAGAAGAGATTTATCGCGGCCGGACTGGGGGTTTTTAACGGTTACCGTCTGGCCGGGAAACTGGATGGGAGAGAGACGCAATATTTTGGCCTGCTGGCCGGTTTGATGCGTTCCGGCAATCTAACCTTGAATCTGCCGGATAGCCGAAAAATATCGCTGCAAAGCGTTCGCGGCAAAAGCCGGATTAAAGCCGTCAAAAACCAGGCCGGAATGCCGGCTTTTCGGATCAACATTGAGGTTACGGGTGGAATAAGCGAGATAATTACCGGTCAAAAAAAATATCCCAAGGATTTATCTCCAGCCTATGTCCGTCAGGTAGAGTCGGAGATTCAAAGGGTGTTAACCAGGCAAATAATCCCGGTGGTACGAAAATTACAACGGTATAACTCGGATGTGATTGATTTTGGCGAACAACTGAGGGTACAACGGCCCGAACTCTGGAAACGGCTGAACTGGAAACGGGTTTTTCCGAAGGTATCATTTAAATTGGCCGTGAAAGTAAAAATTACCAGGGATGGGGTGTTTCAATGAGTTAAGAGTTCTAAAAGAATAGGAATAGTTTATCAAAACTTTTGTATCATTGTCCGCTCTCCCGCCCGGCAATTGACTACTTCGGTTGGACGAAGCGATTTGGGTGTTGTTTTGAAAGATAAGACAACGCGGATAATTGTTTCAGAGAGCCATATAAAAAGAATTATTTTAGGCATAATAATCACAAAGCAAATTTATTACTTATTAAATTAAAGGATATTATGGAAAAAATTCCGTTAAGCGAAGATAAGTTCACCAGGGGAATAATCGCCGGGAGCATCGCCGGATTACTCAAGGATATCCCGCCGCTGTTTATTGATATTTTTCATGCGAAGATTTTTCCCACCTATTGGGATTATTCGGGAATAATTGCCTTCGGCAAAATACCTGATACGGCAATCGACATTCTAATTGCGATTATAGTCGAAATCGCTTTCAGCATGGCGGTTGGCGTTGTTTTGGCATATGCCATCGATATAATTAAATCGCATCATTATTTAATCAAGGGCGCTTTTTTCGGTACGGCGGTCTGGTTTTTTCTCAGGGCCCTTGTCTGGATTTTCGAAATTAAAAAATTTAATCAACCGCAAATGCCGGCTTTCTTCATTAATTCGGTCACATCGGCCGGATTTGGATTACTAATCGCCTATATCAATAAACTGCTTCAAAAGGTAAAGAAATAGAAATGAAAAAAATGGAAGAAGTGAGGACGGTAATTGATGGAGTATTTGTGGTTTGGACTTTTAATTTTAAAACGTGAAATAGGTAATGAAGAATTGGAGAAAATCAGAGGATTATAACAATGAAAGATCGCTTCACCAGGGGATTTTTAGCGGGAATAGCGGCAAGAGTGCCGTCGTTAATATTTGCGTTAATAGTTTCATCCTTGAAATGGACTACCCTGCGGTGGTCTCATTTTACGGCAGTACTAATATATGGACGAAAGTATATTAATTTATCCGAATATGTTTTTGCCAGCTTGACAACGTTCATTTTTTGCGGAGTATTAGGAGTAATCTTCGCTTTCGTCATTCCCCGGATTACCAGCCGGAATTATTTATTGAAAGGTTGGGTCTTTGGCACGTCCGTTTGGTTTTTCGCTTTCGTAATTATTGCTTTATTTAGAATCCCGCAACTTTCTTTTTTACCTTTAAATACGGTGGTATTTAATTTTCTTGAGGCGTCAATCTGGGGATTATTACTGGGATATTGTCTGAG
>JBJKPO010000172.1:0-3957 GCA_046706235.1 Bacillota bacterium
ATCCATCACATTTAAGGAACTGCATTTCCTGTATGAACATAAAAAATATATCTATGAAAGTTTAAATTATATCAATGACAGGTTCGAGTGTAGTAACAAATTTGATTTATTGATAAAAAAATATCTAAAAGTCGTTCAAGCGATGAATAATATCCGGCTGATCTTTTTAAAAAATACCTATATGAAGAAGAAAAACTTAAAATTTATTGATGATATGATCAGGATAATTGAAAAAACAAGGGATGAAGAGAGAGATGTTTTAATGGAGATTATTGCCGGTATTAAAAATGATATATTTATCGAAAGCCGTAATAAAGAAGTGGATGCGGCGGGCGAAGTAAAACCGAATAATTCAATTGGCATAAAGGAGCCGACATGTCAAAAGTAATTTTTTTGGGAATACCGGCGGTAGGCCACACTAATCCCACCATCGGGGTGGTTAGGGAACTCATCTCCGGCGGAGAGGAAGTTATTTATTATAATACTCCGGAGTTTCAGTCCCGGATTACCGATATGGGGGCGGAGTTTCGCGCGTATCCCTTTGAGACTTCGGAATCGGGAAACAACATTATCGGTTGGGACGATGTTTTACGGGAAATAAAAATCGACGGCATTCATGCATTGAACCCATTAGGGCGGCAAATCATGGGGAAAATGGTTTTTTATGTGCAGATCATGAATCATCCCACCTTTGATCTGAAAAGTGAGATTGCCGCGTTGCATCCGGATTATATTATCCATGATTCCTGTGCTTATTGGGGAAAAGTCCTGGCCCGGCAACTCAATATACCGGCCGTAACATCCGTCACTACCTTCGCTTATTGCGCCAAAATGTTGGAGCGGCATCCGGAGTTTGTGGTTCAAGAGATCTTGAATTTCCCCGGTCTCATGGCTGCCCCATCATCAATCTCCAAAGTATTGGGACGGATCTCGCGAATGATTGGCAATTTATTAAAGATAACTGATTTTGATTGTATTGACATGAGTTTTTCCCAGGAAGAGTTGAATATTGTGTTCACCTCGCGAGAATTCCAGTGGTACGGTGATGCCTTTGACGAAACATTTAAATTTGCAGGCCCCTCTCTTTATCCGCGGAACGATCCCGGTATATTTCCCTGGGATGGGCTGAATGGGAATGATTTGATTTATGTTTCGCTGGGAACGCTCCTTCACAATCAGGATTTTTATCAGAAATGTTTCAGGGCGTTTGGCGATTCCAACAAACAAGTTGTTTTAAACGTCGGTAATACCAGCCTTGAAGATTTAGGGACTATTCCCGGTAATTTTACAATTAGCAATTTTGTCCCCCAACTGGAGATACTCAAGCGAGCCAATCTTTTTATCACCCATGGCGGGATGAACAGCGTGAATGAAGCGCTTTATTTCAGCGTTCCAATGCTGGCAATCCCGCAACGATGGGATCAATATATGGTCGCCAATCGGGTAGCCGAACTTGGAGTTGGTATAAACATGAAAAATATGGACTTTACTGCCGGAGAATTGTATGAAGCGGCGGAACGGATACTTACCGGAGATACTTACCTCCGGCAAAGCCGGAATATTGGAGAAACGTTTCGTTCAACCGGCGGTTACCGGCAGGCTGCCGCAGAGATATTTGAATTTAAACGAAAAATGGGAATAAGATAATAACTTCGGATGAAACAATTGCGGATTATCGCATAGTTGTTGTAAAAAATTTTTAACCGGTGTGGAGGTGAAACGGAATGCGAATTGAGGAATTGCTGCTAAATGAGAATTATGCCGCCCAAAGTTTTTATATTATCGATGATCATGGTGAATGGCGTTATCATGAATTACGAATCCGGATAGTGGCTTTGGCTGAAAAACTCAAATGCCGGGGGGTCCAACCTTTAGACCGGGTTGCATTGATATCGGAGAACGGGGCCTCGTTCCTCATCGGCTTGTTGGGAATAATGGCGGCGGGAGCAGTCGCCGTGCCGGTAGATCCGCAAATACCTGCCGCCGAAGTGGTGAAACGGATTATACAGTGTTCGATTTCCGGGATCTGTATTGCTGGAATCCGGCCGGAAAAAAATTTTTCAGCTGAAGAAAAGTTGCCGGACCATTGTTTTATCTTGAGTGAAAAAAACGGGGATTGGAGCGACGTTTCCATAAAGAACCAGTCTGCTCAATTTGCCGCCATCGGAACCGGCCGAGATATCGCCCTTATTTTGTTCAGTTCCGGGACTACGGGAACCCCGAAGGGGGTCATGTTGACTCACCGGGCCATTATTGAAAATATTGGCGCGATTATTGAGTATATGAAGCCGGAACCGGCGGACCGGTTTTATATTATTAAAACCATGGTACATACGGCTACACTGACGGGAGAATTATTAACAGGGCTCCGGGCGGGAGCGGGAATCATCGCTTATCATCCGGTGGCGCCCCCGGCCACGATTTTGAAACGAATCGAAATTATGAAACCAACGCTTTTATTTGTCAATCCTTCCATTTTACGAATCATGCTAAAGGTCCGAAATGTATCCTTTGATTTATCCAGTATTCGTTTGGTATACACTTCCGGAGCAGTGGCTGAAAAGGAGCTTCTTATGGAAACGGAGCAATTCTTTCCCAAGGCCGCAATATTGAATGTCTATGGGTTGACGGAAGCCGGCCCCAGAGTAACCGCCCAACGAACCGGAGAACAAACCCAAATAGGTTCCGTCGGAAAATCCATTAAAGGCGTCAGTATCATCGTTAAGGATCCGGAAGGAAGAATCTGTAAAAACGGTGAAACCGGAAGTGTTTTTGTGAAGTCGCCCAGTCTGATGCGGGGATATTGGAATGACTTGGATGCGACCCATGTAAAGATAATTGACGGATGGCTGGATACGGGTGACTTGGGTTATACGGATGAAGATGGCGAATTGTTCATTTTGGGAAGAGCTGATGATGTGATAATCCGGGGTTCTCATAAAATCGATCCCCACCGGATTGAAAATGCCGTTCGGAAGATCCAGGGCGTGATCAACTGCATCGTTTTTGGAATACCGGATACTATTGACGGCCAGCGGGTGGTTTGTTCGATCCAAAAAGAGAAGGGGACTTTGATTGAAGATCAAAAAGTGATTGCGTATTGCCGGGATTACTTGGCCCCTTATGAGTTGCCCCAGATAATCTGTGAATGGGATGAGATTCCGCTTACCGCTACCGGTAAAATATCGCGAAAATTAGCCAGGGATCTTTATTTACATCAGAATTCATTTGATGAAAAAAATATTTCATAAAGGGAGGTGAGCGATTGTTCCGGACGGGTCTCATTAAAGTTTCAGTTATCATTCCAGTATTTAATCAATCCCAATCGCTGAAAGTTGCCTTAAAACAATTCGCTTTGCAGACATATCCGGCGGAAAACTTTGAAATCATCGTCGTAGACGATGGGTCCACCGATGATTTGACGCGGCTGATTCGGGAAAATGATTGGCCAAGAGTGGCATGCCCCATTCAATATGTCCGGCAGGAGAACCAGGGCCGGGCCGTGGCTCGAAATACCGGTGCCGCCGCGGCCAAGGGTGAATTATTGATATTTTGCGACGCAGACCGGGTTCCGGAACCAGACTTTATTGCACGGCATGCCGGTTGTCATCCAAAAGGCGCAAAATTGGCCGTCATCGGTTGTCCGTGGGATTATTTCGGCAAAGTCGAGGAACTGGAGAAGATTCCGGATACTCCGTGGCCGGACATCCGGCGGCTTTCCAGAAAACCCGGCTATTATTCCAAAATGATGAAGTTGTTTATCCGGGATGGAATCTCTGATTCGGCCATTGCCTGGGCTGGCTTTCTGGTGGGTAATTCAAGCGTTCGCAGAAAATACTTCGAAACAGCGGGAGGGTTTGATCCCGATTTTAAAACCTGGGGATTTGAGCATTTCGAATTAGCGATCCGGTTACAAAAGACCGGGGTATCGTTTTATAGTTGTCCTCAAGCCGGGAA
>JBJKPO010000173.1:0-4021 GCA_046706235.1 Bacillota bacterium
CCTTTGAACATTTCAGCCAAAGAGGCGGCCATTCCAGCCAGTCCCTGGATTTCCGAGGGAATGATGATTTTAGTGGCCTGACCTTCGGCCGCTTTGGCGAATGCCTCCAAGGATTTGATGGCGATAACCGGCTTGGAAGGATCGGCTTCCTTGAGCATCCGTAAGCCCTCGGCGGTTGCTTTTTGCACCTTTAAGATGGCCTCCGACTGGCCTTCGGCTTCCCGGATGGCGGCTTCCTTTTTGGCCTCGGCTTCCAAAATGGCCGCTTGTTTTTTCGCTTCAGCCCCCAGGATAACCGATTCCTTCTGACCTTCAGCCACTAAAATCGCGGATTTTTTCTCCCCTTCCGCTCTTAGGATTGATTCCCGGCGTTCCCGCTCCGCTTTCATCTGTTTTTCCATAGCATCCTGAATCTCACGGGGCGGAATAATGTTTTTCAATTCTACCCGATTGATTTTAATGCCCCAGGGGTCGGTTGCTTCATCAAGAATACTCCGCATCTTGGTATTGACCGTATCCCTGGAGGTAAGGGTCTGATCCAGTTCCAGGTCCCCGATGATATTCCGCAGCGTGGTAGCAGTCAGGTTTTCAATCGCGGCCATTGGAAAGTCCACCCCGTAAGTATACAGCTTGGGATCAGTGATTTGATAAAATACAACAGTATCGATCTGCATGGTAACGTTATCTTTGGTGATTACGGGTTGCGGTTTAAAATCAACCACTTGTTCCTTAAGGGATACTGTATTATTCACCCGATCAATAAAAGGTACTTTCAAATGCAGCCCTACGTGCCAGGTTTTTAAATATGCTCCCAGACGTTCGATCACAAAGGCGTGTGCTTGCGGTACGACTCTAATGTTACGGATAATGACCAATAAAACAATTATCAATAAAACAATAATATAAATGGTATTCAACATTCTTAACCCCTCCTGTTTTAATTATTCAAGTTAGTGTCATTTTGAACGGATTGGGTGACCATCAATTTGACGCCGGTAATCGCGGTGATCGTTACTTGAGTTCCGGGTTCAATCTCGGTCCCGTCCGCTGAACGGGCCGACCATACTTGCCCACTCACTTTTACCTGACCGATTCCCTCGATATCTCTGATTTTCTCGGAGACAATCCCGATTTGACCAATCAATCGATCGGCATTTGTTTTCTCAATTTTGGGAGTCAGCCATTTTTTCACAATAGGCCGGGTAGTAATTAAAAGTACATAGGAAACGATTACAAAAACCACTAATTGAACGATAAAAGGCAAACCAAGGATAGCGCATACCCAGGCCGCTAAAGCTCCAATCATTAACCAGACACTGACCAAAGCCGGAGTAAAAGCTTCAATAATTCCCAGAATAATGGCGGCTATCAACCAGAAGGCAGGATAGGAAATTTTTAAAAGATCGATTTCACTCACCTCCTCCTATGTATTGACAATTTTTTATTGCAGCTACGCTACAATATGGGATAATATCAGGTATCGCCTATAATTATATTCGGGCTGTAGAGATAATTTCCTTTTTTTAGATATAAAAAATTATTACTTTCATTCCTATTCCTAACTCAATTTAAAGCACTTCACCAAATGACCGGCTATATCTCTTAACGGCGGTTCTTGTTGCCGGCAAACATCCATTACCATCGGGCAACGAAATTGAAAACAACACCCTTGGGTCAGTTTTAAAATATTATCCACTTCACCGGTTAAAATGATGCGTTGCGATTTCCGCTCCGGGTCGGGGTTGGGAACCGCGGATAATAAAGCTTGCGTATAAGGATGCAATGGATTGTCAAATAAATCAATGGTGGAAGCAAACTCGACGATTTGGCCCAAGTACATTACCGCCACCCGCCGGGAAATATGTTTGACGACCGCCAAATCGTGGGCAATAAACAGATAAGCCATCTTCAGTTGTGCTTGGAGTTCGATCAATAAGTTTATGATCTGAGCCTGGATTGAAACATCAAGGGCTGAAACGGCTTCATCGCAGACCACCAATTCGGGTTCCAGGGAAATAGCTCTGGCAATAGCCAATCGCTGGCGTTGTCCGCCGGAAAACTCATGCGGATAACGGTACAAAATCTGGGATGACAGTCCTACTTTATCCAATTACGCTATCACACGGTCCTTTTTCTCGCGTAAACTTTTAACCCGGTGATGTTCCGCAAGTCCCTCACCTATTAAATCTAAAACTACGCGGCGGGGATTCAATGAAGAAAAAGGATCCTGAAAAATGATCTGCATTTTGGTTCGAAGTGCCCGTAATTTTCGTTTGGATAAACCGGTAACCGCTTGACCATTAAATTTTACCTGTCCACCGGTGGGTTCAATCAACCGTAATAGGGATCGGCCGACCGTCGTTTTACCGCAACCCGACTCTCCCACCAGTCCCAGAGTCTCGCCTGGTTTAATATCAAAACTCACCCGGTCCACCGCCCGGACGTATTTAACAACCCGCCCCAGCACCCCGGTCCGCACTGGAAAATATTTTTTAAGTTCTTTCACTTCCAGTAAGCTTTCCATTGATACTCCTTTTGTTAATGAAGCTATGCACAAATTAAAGAACAATTTTCCCGCAGAGGCGCTGAGACGCAGAGAAAACACTTGCTTTATATTTGCATTTTTTACTTAGGTACCGGAGAATTTAAAACTTTGCGCGTGTGTGGCTCTGTGTGATAATTTGAGTTAAAGTATTTTTTTTATTAACTAGTCAAACTCTGCGTCTCTGCGCGATAATAAATGCTTTATTGTTACCGTATCATAACCAGCAAGCAACTGAATGATTGGGAAACTTTACTATTAAATCAGGGATTTGCCGGTTACAAATATCCATCGCTTTCGGACAACGCGGCGCAAAGTAACAGCCGGCCGGGAGATTAAAGGGATCCGGGATAGTTCCCGGGATTGCATATAAATTGCCGTTTCCACTCAAACGGGGTATTGATGCTAAAAGTCCCTGAGTGTAAGGATGCAACGGCTGTTTAAACAGTTCACGCACTGGCGCGGTTTCCACAATCTTACCGGCATACATTACCGCCACCCGGTTGGCGGTTTCGGCGATAATTCCCAAATTATGGGTGATTAGTAATATGGACAACCGGTTTTGGACCTGTAAATTTCGCAATAATTCCAGGATTTGCGCTTGAATGGTTACATCCAGGGCGGTAGTAGGTTCATCGGCGATTAACAATTGGGGATGGCAGATTAAAGCCATAGCAATCATGGCCCGTTGCCGCATTCCGCCTGATAATTCATGGGGATAAACATCATACTGCCGCGTCGGATCGGGCAACCCGGCCTGGCGCAAGGCTTGAATCACGAGTTCCCGTGCTTCGGCCGTGGAATAGCTTAGATGCAATTGTAAAGCTTCCGAGATTTGACGCCCGATTTTTTGTACCGGATTAAAACCGGAGAGCGGATCTTGAAAGATAAATCCGATTTCTTTGCCACGGATTTTAGTCATCTCAATAGTTGAAAGATCCATTATATTTTTATTTTTCCAGTAGATTTCCCCGGAAATAATCCGGCCCGGCATGGGAATCAAACGTAACAATGATAAAGCGGTTACCGACTTACCGCACCCCGATTCGCCAACCAAGCCAAGAATTTCGCCTTGGTTTACCTCAAGGGAAACACCGTCAACCGCCTTTATCGTTCCGGCTTCCATTGGAAATTCAATCCGCAGGTCTTTTATTTGTAAAATTGGATTAGCCATTATCTACTCCATCCGGTGATGCTCTTTAGGATCAAAGGCGTCGCGAATTCCTTCACCTACGAAAGCAATCAGTAATAATACCAAAAATAAAGCCAATACCGGGAAGAAAGAAAGCCAGTAAGAATAAATATTATCCATTCCCTGGCGCATCAACTCTCCCCAACTGGGAGTCGGAGCCGGAAGCCCGAAACCTAAATAATCCAAGGCCGATAAAACCGAAAAAGAACCGATCAGGTCGAACGGCAAAAAGGTAATTATCGGAGTCAGCGCATTGGGAAGAATATGCCGGAACATGATTTTTAAAT
>JBJKPO010000174.1:0-3432 GCA_046706235.1 Bacillota bacterium
CACTCCTTGCTAATAAGTGCTGCAAGCTGCATTTCGGTTTCGTTTAATTGTGTCATGGTTATTTCTCCTTTAGTTTTCTTTCTATTGGAGATTATTGCCATTTACACGGTCGGAAATACAGCCCCGATAATTGACTTCTTGTCTTTGAATGTTTCTCTATTATTAAAGAATATTTTCAACAATTTCCACTACATCACTAACACAATGCCTACAAATCTTTTTTTTTAAATCCTTATCTTTAAATTCTTGTTGCCCTTCCGGAGTTGTCAATTCACAGCCGTCAAGTAACACGCGACAGATATAAGTGCCGTGTCTCTCTTTAAATCGATCCATTAATTCACGGGTCTTCTGATATGTTTGATCCAGAAAAACACGGTCTTGATTTTCGCCTCTGCCGTATTTCATCCCCAAAACCATGATTCCGCCCGATACCGCGCCACAAACTTCTTCTTTTCGTCCCATGCCGGCTCCAAAGCCGCAAGCTAACTTAAGTATCATGTCTTTATCAAAATTCAGATCATCGCCAAACGAATAACTCACGGCTTGCGCACAATTATATCCATCCAGAAACTTCTGCACGGCTATTTCCGCTCTTTTCATTGTTCCTCATCCTTTATTCTTTTTATTTGCTGTGGTGCTTTTTCCGGTAACATACTGCCTCTAATGATTTTAAGTTTATCGCTTGAACGCTTTGATATAAGCCCCAGCAAATGCCCCATCCACTACAACGAAAACGATTATCTCCTTATTTCCCGGTAATATTTCGGGATTTTCCTCCATCATGCTTTCGATCATTTCTTTGGTGTATATATGTACTGGATTAATTTCAATATTGGTAAATCCCACTTTGGTAAGAATTGATTTATATTCCTCCGGACTGATAGTTCTGGCCAAGCAGCCGCACCACATCTCCGCCTGTTTCCGGATTATTTCGGGAATCTCTTTCAAAGATACAATATCCGCCACCGCCAAGCGTCCACCCTTTTTCAACACCCGAAAAGCTTCGGCCAACGCTTTTTCCTTATCCTCGGAGAGATTGATTACACAGTTAGAGATGATGGCGTTCACACTTTCATCCGGCAAGGGAATCTCCTCAATGCAACCTTTGATAAATTCCACATTTTCCGCTTTCATGCGTTCCTTATTCTTATTAGCCAAAGCAAGCATTTCATCTGTCATATCGAGACCGTAAACCTTGCCGGTCAGGCCGACATATTTGGAAGCCATCAGGACATCAATGCCACCGCCGCTGCCCAAATCCAGCACATATTCACCTTCCTTCAACTCTGCAAAGGTAAACGGATTCGCGCAGCCTAATGAAGCCTGAACCGCTTCCTGGGGCAAATCTTTTAAGTATTCGGTATCATAGATATCACTGCTGATATTGTCACAACAGGAAGAACAACTACAACAGCTCCCGGTACTCCCTTGATTCACTTTCGCGGCAATATTCCCGTAATGCTCTTTTATGGTTTCTTTCAAGTTTGATTCCATTTCAATCATCCTCTCTACAATTCTCACAGCATTCATTCGCTATCAATGCTTTCACCAGTAAATCCAGGCTTTCAATGACCTGCGCCCGTTTTTCTTCCGGGATTGAGCCATATACATTTTGGAAATAGAGTTTCATGGCTTCCTCGATGCCTTCATAAGCCTTCCTGCCGTCTGTGGTAAGTCCGATTCGGACAAAACGCCGATCTTCATTGTCCAACTCCCTGACCGCCAGGCCGTCATTGACCAGGTTATTGATGGTCCGGCTCATGGTGCTTTTATCAAGTTCTAAAACCTCAGCCAGATCATTTAATGATAGGGTATGGGCGCGCCCGATTTCGATTATGGCATGGCATTGAGCAAAGGTTACTCCACAACATGCTTTTTGAATGTCATCTAAAATTCCGAGCTTCCGTTCCAGGATTCGAATGGTTTCCCGGAATTTATTGGCTCCGGATAAACTGTCCACTTTAACACCTCCAACTTAATTGTAATATAAAACTGTTGTATATCGCAACTACTTTTTTGAGTTATTTTGTTCCACTACTTCGTTCATCTCGTTTCTAGGTCTGAATTCTCTATAAAATAATTATTGACCCGTTTTTAATAAAAACCAAGGGCTTCGATTTTTTAATCGAAGCCCTTAATATTTTTGGCGGAGAGGGAGGGATTCGAACCCTCGCTAGACGTTAATCTACTAACGGTTTAGCAAACCGTCCCCTTCAACCGGCTTGGGTACCTCTCCGGGTGAAAACAAAAGTTTGAATTATGAAGAGTGAAGTTTGATATTAGATCACTTAAAAACCTCGCGCCATAACTATTATAATCTTCCCAAGTGAAGGGATTGGTCTATGTGTTACTTTTTCACACTTCAAACTTCACCCTTCACACTTATTCACTGGCGGAGGAGGAGGGATTCGAACCCCCGGTACCTTGCGGTACAACGGTTTTCAAGACCGCCTCCTTAAACCACTCGGACACTCCTCCGAGTTTTTAATTTGTGTATTGTCCTGCAAGCATGAATTATTTTAACACATCCGGGCGGTTACTGTCAAGAAATCATGTTTTATTGTAACTGCAGTTCATTAATCCGGTTCAAATAAATATCGGTCAACGCGTCGGCTTCCTCGGACGTATTGGCCTCCGAATAAATTTTAAAAATCGGTTCCTCGGCGTCGGGCAATACCAGCGCCCAGCCTTCATCATGAAATACCTTTAAACCGTCCGTCATTTCCAACTGGCGTTCTTTATTCTCTTCAAATAAATTGCGCATCACCCTCCCTTTTTGCTCCCAGGGACAATCTACCTCGCGATATCCCCGCTTTGCCTGAGGAATCATTACTTTAGCCGCTGATAGGGTCATTTTTTCCTGCGATAAAAGCGTAAATATTTTTACCAAGCAAAATAAGGCGTCGTATTGAGGATGATAAGCGCCGTTACCGTCGGCGGTCGGAAACAACTTCTCCTGAACGTTCCGCTCCATCAGCGAGCGCGGATTGGCTTTAGTCCGGATTACCCGGCCGTGAAATTCCCTGGCTAATTCCTCAATACAATGCGGCGCGGTGACTGAAACCGGGATCGTCGCCTCCGGTTTGTTTTTTAATGCTAAATAGGAAATTAACGCGGTAATTTCTTCCTCTTTAACGATTTCACCGGTCTCATCCAGTAAAATCAATCGTTCCCCGTTATGATCGACCACCACTCCCAGATTGGCCCCACTTAACCGGATTTTAACCCCCACATCGCTTACGGCGTTTATCAATTCCCGGAAACTTTTACTTTGATCGGAAGAAACCCGGACCGGATTCCATTCGGTAACCTCACAGTTTAATTCCTGAAATAATCGCGGCAAAATTAACGATAGACTACTGCTGTCATATGCGGTAATTATCTTGAAACGGGCCGCTCCGATTAGTTCTTTCTCTTCGGGAGTATATAGTC
>JBJKPO010000175.1:0-7393 GCA_046706235.1 Bacillota bacterium
CGTCATAACTCACCCGTTCCACTTTCATCTCCGGACGGGTAAAACAGGCGTAATCTCCCCATACTTCCAGGCACCAATTGGGCAATTGCATCATCTCCTTTTATGGATAGATAAGTTGTTCCGGCTCATACAGGGTTTCATCGACTAACAAACCCGTATCTTTTGAATATTCCAAGCTTGAGGTTAACGCGAAGATTCCCGGTTGGATCGCCTCAATCGAACCTCGCGCCAGCAACCGTTCAAACTCCGTCGCTAAAATATTCACCGTATAACGTTGCAATTTCCGCATCAGCCATCGTTCCGGACCTTTTACCTTTAATAAATCGATCAACTCGTCTCCTTCCCCATAGCGGACCAGAATGGTTTTATGAAAAGAATCGTCAATTATCCGGAATTTCTCCGCAGCGGTGCGGAAATACATTACAAATTCCCGGCAATCCTTGCTTAAAAGAGAACCTATCTTTTTAACATCTAATGAATTAGCCTTCCAGTATAACATCGAAAAATACTTTTCAAATAAACCATAATCCAATGGATCTAAGGGGTGCTCCATAAAAATGTTATGGGCAGTTTCAGCGGCTTTCCTGAGAATACCGGGCGGTGCTTTTTTAGGAGCGTTAAAAACCACCACTTTCCCAAATCCGGGTAATTTCCCTTCCCGATTGCACCGTCCCGCCGCCTGAGCAATGGAATCCAATCCGGCAAGAGCACGGTAAACCACGGGAAAATCAAAATCAACACCAGCCTCCACCAGTTGGGTACTGATCACCCTAACCGGTTCATTCTTTTTTAATTTTTTCGTGATAGTATCAATTTTCTCACTCCGATGCCGGCCGCACATCAATGCCGATAAATGAAAAGTTCCTTCAGGCATCAAGCTATGCAACTCACGGCAGCTCTTCCGGTCGGAAACAATGCACAAAACCTGATCATACCGTATTAACTCCCGTGCAATCTCTTCCCAATCCGATATGGCATGAATATCTTCCGGAAGTTGGACGTAAACCCGTTTTAACGAATTATATAACTCTTTAACTTGTTCACAATCGCCTATAATTTCTTTGACGTCCCGTAATCCCTTAAATAATCCACCATCAACCTCTCGCTCTTTTAATGCGGGCTGTGTTGCGGTGGAAATAACAAAACTCACCTGATAATGATCCACCAACAGTTGCATGGTTTCGAGAATCGGAGCTAAATATTCAACCGGCATTAGTTGTGCTTCATCCAAAACGACCACGGACTTGGCAATATTATGCAACTTACGGCAACGACTGGACTTTGCGGCAAATAACGATTCAAAAAACTGTACGGCGGTGGTGACGATAACCGGCGCATCCCAATTTTCCGCCGCTAAACGCGATTTAGGCGTAACATCATCCTCATCCAAGCTTGAATGGTGTTCCACAACTTGGTCATCTCCAACCGCCCAACGTAAAACATCTGCGTTTTGTTCAATAATGCTGGTATAGGGAATAACATAAATAATCCTGTCTAATTCATTTTTTTCGGCATGTTTCAGGCCGAAAGCCAAACTCGATAAGGTCTTTCCGCCTCCCGTCGGCACCGATAACGAAAAAATCCCTTGTTTTTCACCAGCCATTGCCTCACATCGGGTCCGAATATTCCTGCGGATTTGATTTACGGTCGTATCGTCCGCTTTTTCATCCAACTCTCTCATTGATTGTTTGAAATGTTCCATTAGTTCCGGGATTTTATAGTAATCGCCCCGCAAATTATGTTTGAGTTTGTCGATTTCCATGTATTCTTCCGTATCTAAAAAATCAGCATCCACCAGACAAGAATAGAGCATTCGGATCCATAACGATAAACCCAATCCATCGGCGAATTCCCACGGTGGAACTAGTTTTGGTAAAACTTTTAAACTATCGACTACAAATGGGGCGATATCGCTTAAATCCTTGATTTGAGATTCTTGAAACTGCAAGGAAGCTTGTCCGGCTCCCTCCGCACTAGACCAGTCAGGCAACCCCGCATGATGGCCGGCGATACTGTAAGCTAAAATTCTACCGGCAGCTTTACCAAAAAGCTCTTCAGCCAATTTCGCCCCTTGAATGGCATGGGGTATTTTACCTGGCTTTCCCTCCAAATGCGCTTCCTCATCAAAAAATCCGCTTTTATTTTTTAGGTACTTTTGCCAGACAAGTCGTCCCTTACCCACGTCGTGCCCCAACCCCGCCGCTTCCCCCCATGGACCGGATTGGAATTTAGAAGCAAAATCGTTAGTGAGTTTGGCTGTTTTATGTAAATGTTCCTCTAACCATTGAGGCTCCGCCCAAGAACCATCGGTGTTTTTACGTACATGGGCGATAAATTCCTTATCCATCTGTATATACCTCTTTGTAAGTAATAATTAAAAATAGTAATCTTTTATAATTAACCCTTCTTCATAAACATATAAGGAATACTGGATATTATTTATATTATATCAGACAAAAAAACATTTACCAAGCCAACTATACGGTTTTATTTTAAACGAAGGCGCTTTTCCCAAATAAATCTAAAAAACCCTAATAAAAAATTTTCTAATAGAAACGCCATGACTTTTTTCAAAAAGAAAGTTTTGTTTTTAGGACAACTTACCTGCTTTGATTGAATAGTTTGACGCTTTTGTAAAGAATAACATTCACTTTTATGAATCTTTATTTGATTGGTTACGTCGTGTTCCTTGCTCATCTTCTCGACAATAGTCACAGCCGTTTTTATGTCTCGTTTTTTTATAAAGTACATTATTGAATTCCTCTCTTAAAGTAGATTTGAAAGTAGTATGTCCAAAGAAACAATTAATTTTTAAGAAACATTAATATAATATATAACCGGTGTATATTTTTTATAAAATTGTAGATGGTAATAATGAGTTATATTTGTCGAATTTCGAATAAGATCGAAATTCGTGGATTGAAACAAGAAGCATTATTATAAAGATCTACTCAGCAAAGTAAGCCATGGGCTATCCTGACCCGTGGCTTACTTTTTTTGTCACTTTTATATATAAGTTTTATCACTACAGAGGATAGTGGTTTTCCCTTCACAGGGTTATACATTACCCATATCTCAGTAAAGGCATAATAATCTAAAAATATAATGGGGTTGTTCTATCCACCGCGACGCGTCCCCAAGGACACGAATACGGCTAAGCGCATCTGCAAAACCCGGCTAAAGCCGGCTGTGCTTTCCAAAATACAAACAAAGATTTATTTTGGCCAAATAGCCCCGTTTACGGGGGTTTGTGCGAAAATATACCCAGCCGTGGGGTTCACCCCGCGGTGGAGATGTATACCCGGATTGAATTTAAAACATCCAACCATGACCCCATGATATAGGCTTTTACCACGACAGAGGTAAATGATTATGTATATTTAATTAACAACTTTCTGCCATAATTCATAGTTATGGGTAATGTATAGTTTCACAAGGACAAAGGGTCTGATTTCAGGCTTCCGTCTCCCGCCCCCCATCCCCCATATTCCCCCTCTATTTTGAACCGCTCCCCTGAACCTCATCAAAAAAGAGAGGGGGCGGCTCGAATCGATCATAAATCCACCGTCGATCGCGGGGGTGAGTTCGATCTTAGGCCTTCAAAAATACCACCATTGACTTGGAACTTTGGATAATGACATTAATTCTACCCGCCGCATATGTTGTTAGTACATATCGTTCGGTAGGAAGGAGTAAAGAAATGGTCACTTTCCAATCTTTTAGCGGCACTATTGCCATGATAAACAATTATCAGACCGGAAACGAAGCACGGGCAGGGTGTACTAAACTAATACAGGTGGTAAACCTTGATGGAAGCGTGGTAAATTTCATAGCGCAGCCAACCACTTACTTTGTTGACCATGCGATGATGACAACAGGAGATCTGGCAACCGGTTTTTACGATGCCGGCGCGCCTGCTCCTTATATTTACCCGCCACAACTTCAAGCAATCGTAATGGCAAAAATTACTCCGAGTCAAAACGTCAAAGTAGACTATTTTAACAGCCAATTGATCAGCAGGGATGGCTCATTGAAATTGAATATTACCCAATTTACGCCAATAGTACTGGAAAATGGGCAAATTTTTACCGGAAACCCCGCCAACCGGGATCTGGTTGTAGTTTATGGTCCCGCTACCAGAAGCATCCCGGCCCAAACCACTCCGTATCAAATTGTGGTTTTATGTTACGGAAACAAATAAAGTGAATCTCATCAAAAAAAGAGGGAGCGGCTCAAGTCGATCCTAAACTCACCATCCATCGCGCGGGGGTGAGTTCGATTTTAGGCCTTCTTAATTAAAGCTTCCCCGTTTAGGCCAGATTTCTTTTAAAGGGCGTTTGGGTTTCCGGCAGATAAAAACCGGCAGGTATTTCGACAGCCCCCCTATGCCTAAGGGATTCCCTATCAGGTAGTCCACTTCGCTCATCTCGTCAAAATCCGTAAACAAAGTATAGTTTTTCCCCAGAAAAATCACTATCTCATGGTCCACGCCGGTCCGCCCCGGGTCCGGCCCCCAGAAATAATAGGAAAGATGGGTACTGATGGCGTTCGGCAGGCCATATTTTTTTCCCAACAGGTCAATAGCGCCGGCTTGCCAGTAAAATTCAGTCCAAATCGCGCAATGCTCCCGCTCCGCTTCCGGTAAACGATGATAGACCTCGGCGACTTTCTCGACTAACTCCGGCCAGCCGAATCGGAAGGCAAAATGAAGTGGTATTTCATTTCCTGGGATCATAAAGGATCCCCTGATAAACCGCGGAGCGGCCGCTTCATATTTTTCCAAGGCGCCGATGGGCAAAAACGGCAGAAAAAGCGGGGCCAGCAACACGCTGGAAATTAAGACCACGCCAAGATAAACCCGAACGAGCCACGGTGTAAGCTTAAAAGTTCCTTTCCCACGCGCGCTGGAAGTAGTTGCCGCGCCAATGATGATTTTTTCCAGCCAAATCGCGCCGGCCGCCAGTCCCGGAAAACACGCCGAAACCAACAGCCGGGGATTTAATTTTACGAAACTATAAAAAGTGAGTAAAATCAGAAAGCCGAGTCCCAGGGGCCGATATTTTTTCACTTCCGGGTGGAATAAAAGGTAGCAAAACCCCAATAGCAAAACAGGGAACATAATCGGATTCAAGTCCCAGAGCAGTCCCCCCAAAAATTGCGGCAATCCCGAAGAAGTCCCGACCCACATGCGGTTAGTTGTGTAACCACGCCAGTAAGTGATTAATGGCCATCCATGAACCCACTGCCAGATGATATAAGGCGTACAAAGCAAAATGGCAATTCCGGCCGCCAGCCACGGCCACTTGGTAAGAAAGCTTTTCCGCCCCGCTCTTAAAAGTCTGGAACTTTTAAGACCGGGGCTGGCGAGCAGACCCAAAACCAGGGCAACGGCGGTAAAGAGCATCGTCAATTTAGTCATTATCCCCATCCCGGCCATGATCCCGAGGCCAATCCATCTCCGCGGCGTTTCTTTTTTTATAAGGCGGACCAGCAGATAAAACAGGATTATCGAACCGAGTTGATCAAAGGGATCGTAAGCAAATATGGAATTAATTGCCAGCCAAGCGGGAGCGGCCAAAACCAACAAAGCGGTGATACTTTGAGCGAACCGGCCCCCGCCCATTTCCCGGGCCAGCAATCCCGCAAAAAAGACCATAACCGCTCCGGCAAAAGCAGGTAAAGTACGAATGGCAAACATGGAAGCGCCGAATAGGAACCGCCATACGGCGCCAACATAAGCTACCAGCGGCGGCACATCCACATAGCCGAAATCGGGATGTTGGCCCATGGCCAGCCAATAGAATTCATCCACCATATATCCATAGTTGTTGGCGGTCAGTAAATGAATCAGCAGTTTCGCCAGGGCCAGGTATACCAGGATGGCGGTAGCGGACCAAAAAACTTCGCGGGTGAGAATTTGCCGCCACGGGCGCGTGATGATTTTCATCAGGTTAACCCCCCAATCGTTATCGGGTAAACAACTAAACTTTTAATCGCTTATATTTTCAATCGCTTCCCAAGCTAAAGCTTTGCTATCTATTAATAAATTCCAGCTTCCTGCCATATTTCCTGCCAAAAACCGTAAACATTCAGATAGTTTGAAAAATAATACGATTGATTATAAATCCACCATCTATCGCGGGGGTGAGTTGGGTTTTAGGCCCTCAAAAATTTTTATACAACTATATGACCATATGTGTTATAATGGTCATATGGACAGGAGGTATTTATGCCGAAAGCATTCAGCGACAAAGAAAAACTGATTATCCGTCAAAAACTGTTAGAAGAAGGCAAGAAGCTATTGGAACGCTTCGGCGTTCAAAAGACCACCGTGGAGGAGATTACCCGGGCGGCCGGGATCTCCAAGGGCTCGTTTTACCTCTTTTATCCGACTAAAGAGGAGTTTTTCTTCGAGATTTTCGAGTCCATCGAAAAAGAATATCGCGCCCGGATTTTCAAGGATGTCTTTCAAGACGGGTTGCCTGGCCGTGAAAGCTTTAAACGTTTCCTGGAGAACGCCTTTCACCAAATCGACAACACCCCGCTGCTCCAGGGTATAGTTAACCAAAGCGACTTTGAATACCTGATGCGGAAACTTCCGGAAGAAAAAATCGCCGCTCATCTTAACCGCGACAACAATTTTTCGGAGGAGTTCTATCAGACCTGGAGCGATCAGGGGATTTTCCGGAAAGATACCGACCCCAAAGGGTTCGCCGGAGTCATGAAACTGCTATTCTTCCTGATATTGCATCAACCGGAGTACTCACCCGAGGAATACGCGGCGACTAAAGAGTTATTTATCGAGATCCTGAGCGACTATTTCATATCAAAATAAAGAGGTGCGTTACATGATTACCGTCAACGGATTACACTTTACTTATGCCGGAAAAAAGGAGGAAATTTTGAAAGGACTCGACTTTACGATTGGAAAAGGCGAGATCTTCGGCTTTCTCGGCCCGTCCGGCGCCGGTAAAAGCACCACCCAAAAAGTACTGATCGGCATTCTAAAGAATTATCAAGGCCGGGTACTGGTAAACGGCGCCGAGATCAAAAAATCCCGGGCCGATTTTTACGAAACGATTGGGGTCGCCTTTGAATTTCCCAACTTTTATTCCAAGTTAACCGCATTGGAAAACCTCCGGTTGTTCGGCGCTTTTTACAATAACCGGATTAATGACCCAATCTCGTTATTGAAACTGGTAGGCCTGGAGGAAGATAAAAACACTATGGTTTCCGGGTACTCAAAAGGTATGCGGATGCGGTTAAACTTCTGCCGGGCGTTGTTGAATAATCCGCAAATTCTTTTTCTGGATGAGCCCACCGCCGGGCTCGATCCGGTCAATGCCCGTAATATTAAAGAGATTATTCTTAAGAAAAAAGCCGAGGGCAAGAC
>JBJKPO010000176.1:0-4102 GCA_046706235.1 Bacillota bacterium
CCCCAAGTGAGGATCTGCAGGTCGGTGATGTTTTTTTAGTGAATACTCCAATTGAAGAAGAAGCGAAGATATATAACAAAGGAAGGTTTCTTCCGTTAGATCAGCTTGTTGCCCGATTGTTTTCCGAACCGAAGTTGGAACGATTGATTTCAGACTCTTTTAAAGAGTTCTACTACTCCATGTACGGGATTGACGGAACCACTATACCACCCAAAAACTGGCAAAATACTAACGGCGGTTGGAAAAACGCGCCAATTGTTTCTTTCCCGACTTATAAATTTACCGTTAATAGTGGTAGCGGCTTAAATTTGGCTCTTCCTATTCAAGGTATCCCCTTTGCGCTCGGGCTTATGAAATCGGGAAAGGTCAGCGGAACGATGACGATTATTGACGCCCACACATACGGACTTGACACTTGGCGGCTCGAGAAGATATTACGCGAATGGGTAAATAATTATAATGCCTCAGCCGAACCCGGAAATATACCCGGAGAAAGCCTGAATGATACTTCAACAGAAATAGTGTCAATAAATGCAATTCCGCCCGGAAAAAACCGAAACGAAACTTATTTCCGGGTTATCAGCCGCGTCTATGTCGCCAATGGAGTAAATGTAACGATGACAGTTGATGAAACCAGCGGCGCCAATGTTAAGGCCGGTGAAAAGACTCCGCTTGACCTAATCGGGATTAAGGAAGACTCAAGTGGAGAAAATTACCAAACAGCGCTTAACGCTGTTAATAAGCTTGCTCAAAGCTCGATGGGCGGCGCAGTCCAGGTTGTAACAGCTACTAACCGTTCGATCACCTTGACCGAAACTTTTAAAAGGCCTCTGGTGCTTGGATACATTGGTTTTGATATCAAAGTTTCCAATGTTACGCTCAGAATGCTGCAAAACAATAAAAAAATAACCATACTTGGCGAACCCGTTCCTATTTTGTCAAGGTTGAAGAAGAAATAAAAAATCGGATTTGTTTGAACTACCCTTCGATTATCCCCCCATCCATCCCAATCGTCGTTTGTTAATATTGCGGTGAATTTATCAGCATAGTTTTCGGCATCAAAGTTTCGGGCGCCCGATTAGCGTGATTTATTCCGCATGAAATCATTATGATTTTTAACTATTCTACGTTTCATGATAATCGCCTCACTTATTTTACTTGATTCCTTAGCTTTATTGTATTACAATTAAAAATAAAAATCGGTAACCTGGGTTACCAAATTTGGCGGAATATAAATGTTTCAAAACTGGCGCTTAACACTGGAAAAATGTCCTTTATTTCTAGGAATTCCATTCGATGAATTGGGTGGAATGCTTCGATGTCTCGCGGTAAAACCAAAACAATTCCACCAAAATCAATTCGTAACCCAAACCGGCGATCCATTTTGCGGGATCGGAATTCTTCTTTCCGGGACAGTGGCGGTAACTCGGGAAAACACCGCCGGTAACCGGGTGATCATGATCGGATTGGAAGCCGGTCAAATTTTTGGGGAAATTATTGCATACGCTGGGGATGGTCGATGGCTAGCTACCATGGTTGCCCAATCAGACTCCATGATTTTATTTTTACCGCCCGAAAAAATTACCAACAACTGTAAACGGCAATGTTCCAGTCACCACTTGCTGCTCTTCAATATGCTGACAATCATCTCTAGCCGCGCCTTGTTTTTATCCAAAAAAATCGACTACCTTACTAAAAAAAGCTTACGGGGAAAAATCGCCGCTTATTTGCTGGCTGAATATCAAAAAACCGGCCAAAATACCTTTAATTTACCTTTTTCCCGAAATGAACTGGCTGACTTTTTAAACGTAACCCGGCCCGGTCTTTCCCGGGAAATGGGACGGATGCGCTCCGCGGGAACGATTGACTTTCATAAAGAATCCATCGTTCTAAAAGATATTGACGCGTTACAAAAAGAAGCCTTTTAAAATCTGTTTTAATATTAAACTGTTGCCGAATATATAAATATCCCTGAATTCGAAAAACCTTATTTACCGAAAAGGAGGTTATCAATGAAAACGTTATTTAAATTAGCACTGATTTTAATGTTAATCTGGATCGTTTCCGGTTTGGTTTGCGCCGATTCGTCAAATGGGGTCATGAAGGCGATACTGATTATCGAAAACGAATATAATGACCCGCAATTAAACAGCATTATGGAAAGCACCAGTATGGACGCCGGATTTGTATCCAAATTTTTAAATATTTTATCCGAGCAAAATATAATCCCGGTTGAGAAAACTCTCTTACAGGGGCAAAATGCCACCCGTAAGAATATCATCACCCTGCTAAAAAATATACAAATAAACTCTAACGACGTATTATTCATTTATTTCTCCGGTCATGGGGGCATGAAAAAGAAAGAAACCTTTTTACTTACCGCGGAAGGAGATTATTTGTACCGGGACGAACTGGAATCCCTGGTAAAATCGAAACCGGCCCGGCTTTCTCTCGTCTTTTCCGATGCTTGCAGTAGTTCCATCGATGCGATTGGAGGCCGGGGAACCTTTTTTAAAGATAATAAGGAAAAAGAAAACGCCTTTATTGAAATTTATAAAAATTTGTTCTATAATTACCAAGGACTTTTATATGTCACCGCCGCCACCGAAGGTGAATATGCTTGGGGCGGAAAGGACGGCGGCGCCTTTACCAAATCATTCTTTTATGAAGTATTGTTGCAGGATCCCCGATTAAGCTGGGAAGAAAATTATAATGAAGCCAAAAAAAGGACCCAGGAGAAATTTAATTATCTAGTGAATATGGGAATTCTAAAGCAGTCCGATCTCCAGGATCTTAAAAAAAGAGGAATTAAAAGCCAAACACCCAAAGCATACTCTCTACCTGTTTTTAATAATACGTTTAAAATCGATACCGGCACGGTTGAAACGAATCAATACAACCAGACGCAAATTGAGAAAAATGTCAAAGCCTATATTAAAAATCTTACCAATCAAACAATTACATTTTATATAGATAATAATCTATTTACCGATGACCGTTGGAGTTGGGATAATTGCACCAAAAAAACCATCAAGTCGAAATCCTCGCTCACCTTGAAAGATAGTAAACCATTGATTGTCTTTTTTGATAACGGGAGGAAGAAGAGCCTGTCATACAAACTCGATACCGGTTTTTACGTATTTGAGGAAGAAGAAGGCGGAACCATCAACATGTTTACCGAATCCAGCCGGGATTCGAATGATAATTCGGAAAATGATAATACGGATCAAGATGTGGGCGTCGGTAGCATCTTAATAAAATAGCGTAGGAAAGAATCGTGTTGCGTGGTATGGAGTGAAGTAATAATTTGTTTTTTTTTGGCTAAAATAATTATGTCATTTTAATTGATTCGTAATCTGATTTATACTAAACTATTTTATGAAAACAAGTGCCAAGTCGTATTTTAATGTAGCAAAGCCGCAATTCAAAAATTACCGGGTAAATTATACTATTTAACAAACTTTTACGGGATAAATTCATTAATATATTATCTAGAGCCATCGTATAATTGATTCGGAATATGTATAACCCAGACAAACCTCAACTTACAAGGATTCTGTCGATCATTGAAAATTTATTCTCCAATAGAAGTGCGCGGAACGGACGAGTTAGGGATTAAAGGAGTAAAATGAACACCACTCATACTAAAAACGCAGCCAAATCGGCCGGCTTAATATCAGTTATGTTTTTATTCAGCCGGATTCTGGGATTTATTCGGGAAAGCCAGGCCGGTAGTCTGTTTAACCGGTTTGAAACCGATGCCTTCTTCGCGGCTTTTATCATCCCGGATGTAATGTATTACTTACTGGTCGGCGGAGCGCTTTCAGCGGCCTTTATCCCAATTTTTACCGAATATCTCACCAAAGGAAAAGAGGAGGAAGGCTGGAAAGTCGCCAGTACCTTTATTAACATCGTAGTTCTTTTTCTAACTGTTTTTACCATTTTAGGAGTCAGTTTCACCAAGTGGCTTACTCCGCTGGAAGCTCCCCATTTCAAGGCTGATAAACTAAAACTTCTAATTGATTTGACTCGGATCATGTTTCCAGCGGTATGTTTTACTGCTTTAGCCGGACTGGTGGCCGGCGTCTTAAATTCCTACCGC
>JBJKPO010000177.1:0-5440 GCA_046706235.1 Bacillota bacterium
CCCGGTATAACCATCGGCCTCTCAAAACTTGATCCCGGATTGCTGTCCAGCTTTAAAAACCTCAGTTCCCAGGTGGATGGGGTTTACGGATTGCTGAAAAATTGAATTTGTGAAAATGGAATTAATATTTCTTTCAGGCTTGGCCGTGTTGTTGATGATTTACGAACAACGTTTGAGTGGGGTATGCAAAGGAAATGTTTTTGGCGGTAAATTCCTTCATCAGGTTTAAATTAACCTCCTGCTGGATATCCATATAACGGTTGTAATCACTGGTTGACACATAGTACGCGACCTCGAAAATCAAGGAAAAATCGCCATACGATGTAAAATGCGTCCGGTCAAAAAGGGTATCTTCACAATTCATAATTATCCCCCCGGACTATATCCGGTATCTCGCGAAGCAGTTCAAGGGGGGTATCATAGGTAACACCGATCTTGAACAGGACCCTTCTTCGCTCCATCGTTTTATAATTTTTGACTCGCGAATTGGCCAAGTCGGTATTGGAAATAATCAGTTGTTCGCCTCCCAGACTTCGAATCCGGGTGGTTTTAATCCCGATATGTTCCACGGTACCCATTAATTCGCCAATGACAATGAAATCTCCCAGCGAAAACGGATTGTCAAAAAATATCGTGAAATAATTGAACATATCTCCCAAAACGGCTTGGGAGGCAAAAGCGACGGCACCACCCGCGTTCCCAAGACCGGTCATCAAAGCGGAGATCTTAATTCCCAGATTATCCAGGATGATAATAACCGCTAAAGACCAGGTTAAAATTTTAAACGCGTTTGAAATGACTTTAATCGCCTGTTGCTTGGATAAATCCACCGTTCTTTTCCGGATAAAATAATTATCGATACTGTAATCGGATACTGACAGAAAAAACCTTACACCGATAAAGACCAGCAGTAATAATCCCACTATATTGATACCTTTAATGAGAATTGGCGCCAGTTTTAAACCTTGAATGCACAAATAAAAAAGGCCGAAATAAACTAAAGGCAACAGCCGTTTCTCGATGATCATCGCCACAAAATCATCGACCGTGTTTTCGGTCCGCTCCGCCCATTTTTGAAAACGTTTTAAAATAAACCGTTTTAACACCAGGATGACTATGATCCCTGCTATAAATACGCCGGCCGCGATCAGATAATCCAATACCGTATTTTGAAAGAATACTTGGTGCAACATGCTGTCAATCATATGAACACTTCTCTCTTCAGTAATAGTATTCTCATAATAAGAGTATTTTTATATTATACAATATAATATAATGTATATCCACCCATTATGAAACTTTGTCAAATATTACTTTCTTACAGGAAAATTTATGTACTTGCCGAATCAGATTAAAAATAAAACTCTGCGGAATAGAGATACAAGGTGATAAAAATGGTTTGGATCTGGATTATATTTGGTTTCAGCGCAATCGGAGTGTTTGTCGACGGTGTTAAACTTTCCAAATATGGTGAAGCCATTGCTGTTTCCACCAAACTAGGCGGTCGATGGGCCGACGTAAACGCTCGGGACAATACCAAATCGACACCGCTTTTACTGTGCGCCGGGAACCTGTTAAACCGGTATAAACGCTTTAGATGGTTTATTGAATTTTAAAGCCACCTGCGCCACCCAAATTACCCCAGCGGCTATACGGGTATTCAGGATTGCATAACCAATTACGGATTATCGCCGGGTGTTACTCAAAGTCAGTAATCAAATTAATAATCGAAAAGAGGTATTCCTATGAGAAAACAACCATTGTCGGTATAATTTCCAAACATTCGGAGGCTAATGCAATTTATGTGCAAATTAAATGACTCATTTCATTTTTACTGATATGCAAAACCGGCTTCTTGGACTATAATGATTTTATAACTAAAAAAGAGCAAGGAGTCCATTATGAGGAAGTATCAATTATTAGTATTTATGTTCGAGCCGGATATGTACGAGTATTTCACCTATTATTCCATGACCAAAACCTTCAAATAAGCATGGATGTACTCAAATAAACGATAAAATATTATTTAAGGAGGTATATTGTATGTTTTTAAAAAACAAAGCCGGTATTTACGTTTTTACCCTGCTTATTACTTTCGGACTTGTCTTGTGCGGGTGCGGACCACCCTCCCCAACACCGGGAATCCCCACTCCTACACCAAGTGGGACAACCCCTACCCCGATGTCGGTTATTGAGGTTACCAGCGATATCAATACTTCCACAACTTGGTATAGCGGTAATGTTTACCTGATTCGGGCCTATGATTTTAGAGTAAACGCAGTACTCACTATCCAACCGGGGGTAGTGGTAAAGTTTCATCCGTCGGAAGGTCCGTGGATGCTTGCAGATCTTGGTGGGAGGATTGTTGCCAATGGTAATGCGAGTAATAATATTATTTTTACTTCATATTACGATGATGCTCACGGAGGAGACACCGACGGCGATGGTTCGGTCACTGCACCTCATGTAAGAGACTGGGGTTATGTCGGCACCAACGGGTGTAATAATTGCAGTTTTACATACTGTCGGTTCTATTATAGCGGTTCTTCAACATACGATTGCGCGCTTCAAATTTACGATTCGTCGGCCACGGTCACCAACTGTATTTTTGCCCACGATGACGGCTTTGAATGTGGGGTTTTGGATGCTGACGACGCCTTGGACGGGACCATCATTCAAAGCAATACCTTTTACGACAATGTAAAACCACTGGCTATCGATACCACGTATAATATCGACGACAGCAACGTTTTTCACAATCCCAGCAACCCGTCGGAGATCAACACTTATCAAGGTATTTTCCTCTGGTCTCCTAACCATATCAGTGCTCATCGCAGTTGGGGAGAAACAGAGGTTGCCTTTATGGTTGAAGCGAGTTTCTGGGTAAATATAGGCGCTTCTTTAACCTTGGCCGACAATGTGGTGGTCAAGTTCAAATCCGGTGTTACTTTATATCATAATAATAATATCAGTTATGGTACAGGGGTAGCTTTCACTTCCTACCGAGATGATTCCTGGAAGGGAGATACCAACGGCAATGGTCCTTCATCAGGAGTAAATGGCGATTGGGACGGCATTTACGATGATACGCACTCCGGTCCCGACAATTATTATGAAATCAATCCGCCCTGGCCGATTCATTTTGACAGTCACAATCCTTAAAGATACGACTGTTTGGTTGGCTATTATTCGATGCTTAAAAATCCCCCTTTCTTCTTTAAAAATCTTTGAGAATAGAGGGGGACTATATTTTATGATTTCCTTTACTGTTCCGCGTACAAAAGTGAGTAAATCCTAGAAAATAATCGTTTCTAATTTTCTACCCCTTTCCTTGGCATGACGGGATGCGAACCGGCCAAACTCAACCAGGCGGGTTTTATTGGGTTCAAGTTCTAGAGAAAACTTTCCAAGTCGTTTCCGCAGTACTTCTTGGAATCGAAGCGCATCTGACCAATATTGGAAACATACCACAAAGTCATCTAGGTACCGCACCAAATATGCTTCTCCCCTTGGCCTGGGCTTTATCGCCTTTTCGAACCAAAGGTCTAACACATATGGGCCTCTTCTCAACTTTACCTGTATAGATTATGGCGTGATGGAAAAAATAATGCCAATTTAAATTAAGGAGTTGGCTTAAATGTTCTTTCACGATAAAAAACCATTGCACGAAGTAAAAGTGGATCGCCCCAATCCCAATTATGCCACAATGCTTCTCGAACAACTCGGCGGCGGAAATGGGGAACTGAAAGCCGGAATGCAGTACATCGCGCAGAGTTTCCGGGTCTCCGATCCCGAAATCAAGGATATGATGCTTGATATCGGCGCCGAGGAGCTTTCCCATATGGAGATGGTGTCAATGCTCATCACCCAGTTAAATGGAACCGAATTACAAGCAAATAACGCCACGCTCGGCACCATCGAACCCCAGGTTTTTACCGGTTTGGCCCCGGCCCTGACTAATGCGTCGGGTTTTCCCTGGACCGGCGCCTATATCAACGCCACCGGCGACCTGGTGGCCGATTTGCTCTCCGACATCGCCGCCGAAATGCGGGCCAAAGTAGTATACCAATATTTGCACCGGCAAATCAACGATAACGGGGTCCGGCAAACCATTGACTTTCTCTTGAACCGGGAAGAAGCCCACAACCAACTGTTCCGCAAGGCATTGGGAAAAGTAGCCCAAACAGGTTCCAACAAAGACTTCGGCGTAACGGACGATTCCAAATTGTATTTCAATCTTTCTACTCCCGGAGGGCAGGCTTTCGATCTGCACGATATTCACCCGGTTAATTAAGTGTGCTAATCCCTCGGCAACTACGTTGCCACCCTCTTTACCAAAGTGGGATAAAAATAGTTCCACAGGACATGCAAAAATAACTTAGGAATCAACAATTGTTTATGACAGAGCCATTAAAAGCGGTGTGAAAAACCAAATTAATAGCGGAACACACCGCTTTTTTTGACCGCCTCAATCTAGAGGCGTAAGTATTCGTGTTTATGTTTTATAGACAATCTCTAAAATCTCAAAGGAGTAAAGTTCCTTGCCTTCATTACTGCTTGTTGCCCTCAAAACCGTCACCGCCTATATTTTTGTTTTAATCCTGGCCCGCATAATGGGACGAAAACAAAACTCGGAAATGACTTTTTTTAATTATATAACCGGCGTGTCTTTGGGAACGCTTATGGCCAGTTTAATTATCGGCACCAAATATACTTCAGTGGAAGTAGCCGTCGTTTTAGTAACTTTAACGGCTTTAACCGTGATTAGCGGCTTTATAACCTTGAAAAGCGGTAAGTTACGAAAATTAATCGATTCCGAACCGGTGATCATGATTGCCAATGGTAAGATATTGGTGAAAAATTTAACAAAAACCCGGATGACATTAAGCCATTTACAAATGTTATTACGGGAGAAAAATACTTTTAATATTGCGGATGTGGAATTTGCATTACTGGAACCGGACGGCAAACTTTCAGTCTTGCGTAAATCTCAAAAAATGCCCGTTACTCCGTATGATTTAAACATCGCCACTCCATATAAAGGATTAACCGCCGACCTGATAATGGACGGTCAAATACAAACCGATAATTTGAAACGGATAAACCTGAGTGAGTCATGGTTGATGGAACAGCTCAAAATCAGAGGAATAACCGCAATAGACGGTATTTTTTATGCCGGACTCGATACTTCCGGAAACCTGTATGTTTCAGTGCAAAACTAATACAGCGCGTTCCTCAAGCATTACCGTGTTTAAACAACCAGGCCCTTAGTCTTCCCAAATCTTCGTTTTCGGGATACAAACGCTGGTTTTGGTATTTCTCCAGTTCTTTAAAAAACTCATAATGCTCTTTAAAAAAAAAGATTAAACTTTGAAAAACCTTCATTGTCGAAGGTGTAAGATAATGCTCAATTCCTTCGACCTGTTCCGCGATTCCCACC
>JBJKPO010000178.1:0-6727 GCA_046706235.1 Bacillota bacterium
GCAATCAAATCATGATGTTTAACTATGCTTTTCAAGGATTTTTCAAAACCGCTGCTTAAAAAGTCGGAGATCAAAAAAACGATACTGCGATGCTTGACTACTTTATTGATAAAGTTTAAGGCATCCGGGATATTGGTTCCGGTTCCGGTGGGCCGGTAAGCCAGGATCTCCCGCACTACCCGCAATACATGATAACGCCCTTTTTGCGGCGGCAGGTATAGTTCGCAAGTGTCGCTAAAAATCAGCAATCCGACTTTATCATTGTTTTTGATAGCCAGGAAAGCGAGTAAGGCGGAAATTTCCGCCGCCAGGTCGCTCTTTAAGGTATTCACCGAACCGAAACGCTGGGAGGCGCTTAAATCAACCATTAAAATTACGGTTAATTCGCGTTCTTCCACAAAACGTTTTACATAAGGATCCCCGGTCCGGGCGGTAACATTCCAGTCGATCGACCTGATGTCATCGCCTGGTATATATTGGCGCACTTCGTCAAATTCAATTCCAACTCCTTTAAACGCGCTTACATAATGACCGGATACCACATCATTACTCAGACGGGAAACTTTCAACTGGATTCGTTTAACTTTTTTTAAAATCTCTTTGGAAAGCACGGCGTTTTGGCCTCACTCTCAATAATAAATTAAGGTACTTCCACTTCGTCAAAGATTTTTTTAATCAGGTCGTCCACGGTAATTTCGCTGGCTTCGGCTTCGTAGGTCATAATAATCCGGTGCCGTAAAATATCGGGACCGATTGTTTTAATATCGTTCGGAACAACGTAACCCCGGCCCTGAATGAAGGCGTATGCTTTCGCGGCAATAGCCAGGTTGATGGTGGCGCGGGGCGAAGCGCCGTATTCGATATATTCCGCGATATCGAGGTTGTATTGGGCCGGTTCCCGGGTTGCAACCACCAAATCGACAATATAGTCCTTAATTTTGGCGTCGATATATATCTGATCGACTACTTGCCGGACCTGGATGATTTCCTCGGGGGTGATTACCGGCTTAATATCCAATGAACGGGAGGTTTGAGCCATCCGTTCCATGATTTGCAGTTCCTCTTCCTTACCGGGATAACTGATTTTCAGTTTCAGCATGAACCGGTCTAACTGGGCTTCGGGTAAGGGATAAGTTCCCTGCTGTTCAATCGGATTTTGGGTAGCGAGAACCATAAACGGCTGCGGTAATGGATAAGTATTTTCACCGATGGTTACTTGCCTTTCTTCCATTGCCTCCAGTAAAGCGCTTTGTACCTTGGCGGGAGCACGGTTTATTTCGTCAGCTAAAACGATTTGGGCAAAAATAGGGCCTTTCTTAGTGGTAAAGTCACCGGATTGCGGGTTATAAATCAATGTTCCGATTAGATCGGCGGGCAGTAAATCCGGTGTGAATTGGATCCGTTGGAAGGCGGCTTTGATTGACGCCGCCATGCTTTTTACGGCCAGGGTCTTCGCGAGACCGGGAACTCCCTCTAAAAGTACATGACCGTTGGCTAAAAGACCTATCAACAAGCCGTCGACTAATTTTTCCTGGCCAATGATGACCGTACCGATTTGAGTTTTGATTTTGTTAACAAATTCACATTTTGACTTAATTGCTTCATTAATCGCGTTAAGACCTTCCGGCATAATGTTTAACCTCCTACTAACCGTTTTAAGCAGTTTAAAAATTTTAAACTAAAGTTAGGATTGACTAAAATTATTTCGAATAAATGTAACGAGTAAAATAAAGTTCGGTTCCAATTTTATCATAGATTATTATAATTTGAAAAGGAATTGAAAGCAATAGACTGTTTGACGCATGAAATATAAATCATTCGAGAAATATAAATCATTTTTTTATAAAATTTTCCGATATACTAAATAAGACCATAATAATACAGGGGGAGTTCCAAATGTCCGACGAGCGATTAAAAAAATTGGCGGAAATACTGGTAAATTATTCGGCTAAGGTTAAACCGGGTGATTTTGTTTTGATTCAAGCCGAAGAAGTAGCTATTGAATGGATCGAGGCGGTCGCCGAAAAAGCGATTAAGGCCGGTGCTCATGTGGAGACCCTGGTGGATCTTCCCCGGATCAAGGAAACTTTATTAAAATATGGGAATGACGAACAACTTATCCATGAACGGATGATCCAAAAATCAGTCCTGAAAAAAGCCGATGTATGGCTGACTGCCTGGGGAAGTAGAAATACCAAGGCGAATTCCAATATCGATCCCCGGAAGCTTCAATTGGCTGCTAAAGGTAACGCTAGTTGGCGTAAGATTTATTCGGAAAGGATGGGGAACGGCAGTTTGCGCTGGTGCGGCACTCAGTTTCCAACTCACGCCGAAGCTCAGGAAGCCGAAATGAGTCTCGCGGAATATCAAGATTTCGTTTACGGCGCCGGTTTATTGGATTTAAAAGATCCGTTGGTTGCCTGGGAAAAGATTCAGGAACGGCAGCAAAAATGGGTCGAGTATCTGGATCGGAAAAAAGAATTGCATCTGGTTTCCGAACATACCGATTTAACGATCCGGGTTGAGGGCCGGAAATGGATTAATAGCTGTGGAATAAATAACTTTCCCGACGGTGAAATCTTTACGGCGCCGGTTGAAAATAAAATTAACGGCTATGTTAATTTTACGTTTCCCGGGATTTATATGGGAAAAATGATTGAAGGAATTTACCTGGAGGTCAAAGACGGCAAGGTTATTACCGCTTCCGCCCAAAAAGGAGAGGATCTTTTAAAGGCGCTTTTAGAAACCGACGATGGCGCCAGGTTTTTTGGCGAATTCGCGATTGGAACCAACTACAGTATTCAAAAGTTTACCCGGAATATGTTATTTGATGAAAAGATTGGTGGTACGGTCCACATGGCGATCGGCGATTCGCTTCCTGAAACCGGAGGAAAAAACCGTTCGGCGATTCACTGGGATATGTTGTGCGATATGCGAAAGAACGGTAAGATTTACGCGGACGGTGAATTGTTTTTTGATAAAGGAAAGTTTATTATTTAACCGGATGCCGGTAGGTGAATCTCATGAAAATCATCCGTAAATCAGTAATGGGTGCATTGTTGATATTGATTTTCGCATTCTCAATTTCCGCTAAAAATACTGATTTTTACCCGTTTTCATTACCCTGGAATCAAGGTCCGGATACTTTAGCCGTTACTTTGGGTTTAAAAGGGTCAACCGCCGGCGCCGGCGGTTTTATCATGGCCGAACAAGGCCATTTTTACCTCCCGGACGGCAGGCGAATCCGTTTTTGGGGAACTAACCTGACCTTTAAAGCCTGCTTCCCAACTCACCGTGAAGCAAAGATCATCGCTAAACGGTTGGCCGATTTTGGTTTCAATTTGGTCCGGTTCCATCACATGGATACTTTAAGGGAACCGGATGGTTTAATTACCGGTCCCTATGGGACCGGGACTCGTAAGCTCAGCGCATCATTGCTGGAAAAAATGGATTATTTTATTTATCAGTTGAAATTAAACGGGATTTATATCGATTTAAACCTACATGTAGGCCGAAAGACCACTCTTGCGGACCAAGTAACGGACGCCGGCCGGTTGCCCGATTACGATAAACTGGTATCGCTGTTCGACGGGCGCATCCGGGAATTACACCGGGAATACGCTAAAGTTTTGCTCACCCATGTGAATCGATATACTAAAACCGCATATATTAATGAACCGGCGATTGTATTCGTGGAAATATCCAACGAAAATTCGTTGTTTTCCTGGTGGTTCAAGGAACTAGACCGGTTACCGGCGTATTATCAAAAGCAACTGGATGAAAAATGGCTTAATTGGTTGAAGTCTAAATATCATGAGGACCAAAATTTGGTTCAAGCCTGGGGTAAAAGCGAACTAACTTCGCAAAAAATAAATATATTAATAAACGGAGATTTTTCGGATAATCAAAACCATTGGGGATTTTGGGCTTCCGGAGATGCAAAAGCCTTAATGACGGTAACCGATTCCATTGCGGACATTAATGTCCAAAAGCCGGGGCCGGTTCCCTGGAGTATTCAATTGATTCAGGGTAATCTGGGAGTTGAATGTGGCCAAGGGTATGAAGTCACATTTTGGGCTAAGGCTAAACAGCAGGCGGCCATTGGGATTAGTATTATGAAAAACAGCGTGCCCTGGACCAATTATGGATTCAGTCAAGAAATTCAATTAAAGAACCAATGGCAAAAATATTCAGCGGTGTTTGTCGCCGATCAAACCGATGCCGGTAATGCCCGGATTACCTTTGACCTTGGGAAAACCGCGGGTGAAATCCAACTCAAGGAGATATATTTCGGAAAAACGACCCAAACCGGTTTATTGCCGGATGAAAGCCTGGCTAAAACCGTAGCCCGGACTGGAAATAATCTGCTGTTTAATGAAGCCAGGCGGATGGATTATTCACGTTTCTTGCAAGATCTCGAGCGTGACTATTATCTATCGATGTATCGTTATATCAAAAATGAATTGGGGTATAAGGGTTTAATTACCGGAACCATCGGATTTGGCCCAATCGGGACAGCCGTTCAGGCGGAGATGGACTTTGTCGACGGCCATGCTTATTGGCAACATCCCGAGTTTCCTAATCAACCCTGGTCCGGTACGGACTGGTTTATCAAAAATACCCCGATGGTGAGTAAACCATGGCCGGAAACCACCTTTGGTTCGTTAGCTACTATTCGCGTAGCCGGAAAACCATTTACGGTTACGGAATACAATCATCCCGATCCTAATAGTTTTGCTTGCGAAGGATTTCCAATGATTGCTGTTTACGGCGCATTACAGGACTGGGACGCCATTTTGCCGTTTGATTATCACGGCCTTGAAAAATGGCCGGTTAATCGGATCGGTTGGTTTGATATCGATGCTAATCCGGTGAAAATGGTTCAAATGTTACCGCTGGCGCTGCTTTTTCGCCGTGGGGATTTGGATGCGCTACCGGTTATAACGGTAAACTACAGCGAACCTTCAGTGATAAAAAGCTGGCTTGAGGCCCAAAATAAGGGTTGGCTAGGTTATCAATTGCCTGAAGGACTCACCGGAGAGGATCTGGTCTGGGGCCAGATTCAGATTAATTTTGATAAACAGGCGGATGAAGTTATCAAAATCTCCGAAAACGGGAAACCCGGTCTGGTTCGAGGCGGAATGGAGTCAAACCAGGCTTGGATCATGACCAACGGCAAACGGAGCAAGGTTTTAGTTGGTTTTATCGGCGGGCGGGAGTTTAAGATGGACCTAATCACTGTCAAGGCCGGTCGACCGGGGCAGTTTGGAGTTTTTACATTTACGGACTGCGACACTTCCATGGAAGGAACTTCACAATATTTGATTACATTAACCGGACAGGTTAAAAATACCGGTATGATTTGGAATAAAGAACATACCAGCGTTAACAATCATTGGGGCAGGGGGCCGACATTGGTTGAGAAAATAACAGCGGAACTATGGCTCCCGTTTCCGGCCGATCATGTCCGTATTTACCCGCTGGATAACAAGGGCAACCGGTTGCGGGAACTCAAGACCATGCCTGCTGATTCAGGATGCCGTGTGCTTTTAGATGCCTCGACTTTATGGTATACAGTTCATATAAAACGGTAGTTTATATCAAATTATATAAACCTTTCAAAGCGTTCCTTTTGAGCCTTACAAATTGGGCAAACTTCCGGCGGATTTTCCCGCCCGCAAAGATAACCGCATACTTTGCAGCGCCATACCGGCAGTTTTAAATTTAAAATGGAATTTTCATCAATTTGGGCTCCCACTGCTTGAGGCCTTCCTTGGATACGCCTTTCTGGAATTGAACCGGAGACTGAAAACCCCTTTAACACTTTATCAGTTACGTATAAAGAACAATAACAAGTTGAATAATCGGTTAGATCGGGATCACGGTAATCACAAGGGCAAATAATAACCAAATCCCCGGTTTTATCACCGGTGGCTAAACGGCAAGGACAGGCCGGATAACCGAACCGTATTTTATTGATCAATAGACCGCGGATCAGTTCCTTAGTAAATTCGGGGTCCGGATTTAAATGGTAGCCGGATGCCTCCGCTTCCCGGTTTAATTTTTGATAGAGCTGTTCGATATCGTCAGCCGGAATATCCGGTATTCGACCGGCATCATCGTTCATTTTTCAAATTCCATCCTTATCTCGGGTTCTTTGAACCCAATAATGCATTTTTGATTGTTGATGACCAGGGTTGGGAAAGAGGAACTCGGGTTCCAGTTTTTCAACTCATTTAACGCATCATCGCGCTCTTGGTCTGTCAACAGGTCGACATCGATATAATCATATTCCAAACCAAACGTATTCAACAAATTTTTGGTTTTTTTACACCAGATACAAGTGCTTAAAGTGTAAAGAAGCAGTTTTCCCTTATTAATTCCGGGGACATGATTAATGGCCGGCATAAAGTTAAACCTCCTTCCGGGGTGGATATTTAATTTTATTCTAAAACTTCGATTTTTAGATGCCTTTTCCTCTATTTTAAAATATTTTTAAAAAACCCGGCCGATTTTGGCCGGGTTTTTCCATTAACCGCATAAGTTACATTGCGTACTAAAAGCGCCGGATGAAACGACGGTTGTAACGCCTTGCGGACAAGGCAAACGTAAGTTTTGCACTTTCAAAGTGGAAACCATGATTATTTGTAAAACCGCCAGTAATTCGGTGATGGTGCTATATCCCAGGGCCCCGTTTTGCTGTAAGATGACTTGAGCTTCACCAAGC
>JBJKPO010000179.1:0-9300 GCA_046706235.1 Bacillota bacterium
GGATACAGCTTAAGAATCTCGTCCTTAACCCCAACCGCAACTACACCTTGCAACAAATTACTTAATTTTATATATTTCCCATCCGTCATGCCAAAATTCTCAATCCCTTTTTGCCAATATTCTTTGATTACTTTTTCGTCCAGATACTTTTTAAGATGATGACAAAAAAATTTATCTTTATATACATGAACAAACGAATTCTCCCAATCACATATAAACCAAACCTCAATTTCAGGCGATGCATATAAAAAAAAGATAGGAATATTTTTCCCTAATTTTTCCCATATCGTTTGTTGTATTTTGCGTTTATCATGATCGATTTCTTCTTGACTTTTGTCATGAAATCGGCAGTCTAAATCATCTTCAATGATAATTGCGCTATAATCCATATATTCATTTTTATAAAGCTCTATTCTTCGATATACCTCTTCAATTAATGCTTCTCCCGTTAATCCATTGCATCTTCCATCCAACCCTCTTTTATGTTTGGGTTTATTAGGAAAACATTGAATATACTCGAAATCGCTATTTATCTTTCTTAGAAAAATACTCATCGCACCTGCTTCTGTCCATGCTCCTGTTATAAAACAACCAATCTTTCTTACCACGGCCAACCTCCAATTACAGGTTCATTGGTACGATAAAGATCACCAAGTTGCCATCCTTCCAATTCCGTATATATTTTTTCATATGAAAGTTTTGTGATCTGTTCCTCATTCCTTGGATCAAAAACAAAAATACCAACATTTCTATTTATAAATCCATCAGTGAAAACATCTAAAAAATCCGGAGAATGAGTGCTCATAAAAAACTGTCGGTCTCCTTCCGCTGATTGTATCCATTTCCCAATGACTTTTTGCCATGCGGGATGTAAATTCATTTCTGGCTCGTCCAATGCAAGTAATGTATAACCTTCATCAATGGGAAGAATTATAAGCAATGTTAGAAGCATTGCCTTAATTGTACCTTCTGAAATGTCATATAAATCAAATTGTTTGTCGGCATATCCAAGCCGAAATACCAACTTATCAAACTCAGTAGATATATCAGTCATCGTCAATAAGGGCATTAATTCTTTCAATTTCTCTTCAAAACGCTTTTTAAAATATATGTCTTTACTCTTGTAGTAATTTAAAACGTTGACGAAATTGCTACCATTTTTTAATAAATTTATACCTTTTGTTCTTATTTCAGCTGGCTTTCTAATTGCGCTTAAGTCAAACTGTGCACTCGAATATGAAAAGAAACCTTTAAAATACTTCTGTAATTGCTCAAATTTGGGACTAAATTGATTACGAATAATCTTTTCTTCATCTATTTCCGGTTGTGCATATAACGTATCCTTAAATTGAAATAAAACCGTATCTTTATTGCTAACAGGCATATTTACTCTTTTATTGGATTGTCCCTTTTCTACAGCAGTCGAAAATATACATTCTCCTCTAGTTTCAGTATGGCATTTAAAATAATTGAATGGTCTTCTTTCTCCGGTAGAAGGCTTTGCAACACTTAATTCTTCTTTAGTGATATAACAATTCTCCGGTTTACTACCTACACTAAACGCAAAAATATAATTACAGTCTTCTTTCTCAAGCTTAATATTCCAGCTAAATTCCAATTCATCAGAGTTATAAAAATTCTTATGTAACATTTTATCCCATCCATTATGTTCCACTTCTGCAAGAAATGAACTTTCATATGAATTATCTTTCCCACTAATGATCATATTTGCGAAAAAAGAAAGCGCTTTAATAAAATTAGTTTTTCCAGAGTTGTTTGGCCCAATAAGGATGTTAATCCTATTAAATTCAATTTCTTTTGCATTGACATTCCGAAAATTTCTTACTGAAAATTTATTAATCATTAATATCCTCCTTTTGCATAACACCAACTTATAATCTCAATTATATCCTGCATTTTTTTGGAGATCCTCTCTTCATAGTTTTATTAATAAGTTGGCATACGATATGATTAAGAGGTTTCATGTCCGGTTTTAAATAACTTTTCTATATCTTTAACCCCGATTCCTCCCGTTATCCATAAAATTATGAAGTAAATAGCGACTCCTCCCAATCCTACCAACAATATTTCCCATAAAAAATATAAATGAAGCAAACGCTTAAGATACCAGCCTGCGAACAACATGATCATCCCGCCGAACAGCGGTGCTGTAATAAAAGTTAACTTTACGCTCACCAATCGTTTAACTGTGGTTAAATTTAGTCCCGCCGTCAAGCCTGCACCGCAAACCGTCCCCAGAGCGGCACCCGCTAGATTTAGTCCCGGCAAACCAGTACATACTAAAGTAACTGTAACTTTACAGATTGCCCCAATCATAAAATTCATTAACGGCAGATTGGGCCGTCCCAAGCCTTGTAGAATACCGGCCGTTACTTGTTCCAATCCCAGAAAGATTACCGCCGGCGCAAACCACGATAATATTTCGATTCCGCCCATTCCATATATTATCTTGTAAATCCACGATCCGCACAAATAAAAAATAACCGCCACCGGAATTAGATAAATAACTGCCAATCGTAAACCGTCCCGAACATTGTTTACCAACAGTTTTTTCATGCCGGATGCATTCACGGCCGCAATCACCGGAACCAAGTTGGTATTGATCGCTCCGGTTACAATCATCGGCAAGTACAGCACCGCCCATGAATTTCCCAGTATTCCCAACGCTGATGTCGCCTGAGTAACGGTATAACCAATGCTTTGCAATTTGGAGGGAACGATTATTGAATCCAAAGTTTGTAACAACGGCATTAATATTACCGCAATCGATATCGGCAACGCCAATCGCACCAAACGGCCAATCACTACGACAATCCCTTGATTGGAATCAAAGGTCTTGATTGAATCGCTCGCTTTACCGATCCGCTTAGCAGATGTAAATTTACGGGTAAACCGGCGTTTTCGGAAGTAGGTTGCCATCAGATAGAGTAAACCGGCGACTCCGCCGGCGGTTGCGCCGAAGGCCGCCCCCGCCGCGGAATGCTCGATGCCGTTTTTAATTAATAATACTGCTAATATCAATGCTACCGACACTCTGATAATTTGCTCCGTTATTTGTGAAGCGGCGCTTGGCAGCATATTTCGTTGTCCTTGAAAATAACCCCGGAATGCCGCCATCATGCTCATGAAGAAAATAGCCGGCGCCAGCGCCCACATTGCATATACCGCCCGGGGATCGGCCACTACTTTACCGGCCAGCCAGGGGGCGGCGAGCGCCATCCCGGCCGAACCCAACAAACCCAATGAAAACAATAATAAAATTGCTCCCTGGAATACCTTTTTTTGGCTGGCCGTATTTCCCCTGGCTGTTTCTTCGGCAATAATTTTGGAAATGGCAATCGGCAGTCCGGCGGTTGATAAAGATAGAAAAATTAAATAAATCGGGTAAGCCATCTGGTATAACCCGATTCCTTCCGCGCCGATCAGTCGTGCTAGCGGGATTCGATAAGCGGCGCCCATTACTTTAACAATTAACCCGGCCCCGGTAAGTAACGCAGTACCTTTTAAGATCGAAGCTTTGGTTTTCACTTCATCACCTGAAATTTTGAATAAAATAAGCCGTCTTAAAATGATACGCAAAAGACGGCCGTTTCATGATAAAAAAACCTACACAGCCAAGTATAGGTTTTTAATATTAAAAGGTGTTACAAAAAATAAGGAGTTTTTTATCGGAAAAATATGAAAGTCAACAAAATAAATAACGGAATCAAAATACTGCCTGAATACATCATATATCCGAAGAAATGAGGCACTTTGATTTTTTGTTCTTCGGCGATGGATTTTACCATAAAATTTGGCGCGTTTCCAATATAGGTATTTGCACCCATGAAGACCGCGCCGCAACTAATTGCCAACAACAGGTCTTGCCTGACACCAATTCCGTGAACTATGGGAAAACCTCCGGAACCGATACCCCGGGTAACACTTTCGGCTAATGAAGTGAATGTAAGGTAAGTGGGAGCATTATCCAGAAAAGAACTTAATCCTCCCGTAAACCAGAAAAACTGCCAGGGTCTGGTAATACCAAAAGAAGCTCCTTTTTCCTCAAGTAAAACAAGTAAAGGTACCATGGTTATAAATATCCCCGCAAATAAAATAGCTACCTCGGAGATTGGGTAAAAAGTAAATTTATTTTCCCGCCGCAATTTCTTTTTGGTGAAAACTAATGATAATACGGTCATTAATACCATGATTAATTCCCGGTAAGGGGCGGGAGTCTGAAAAGAGACCGCGAGTATGACCCCGGTTAAAAACAAAAGATTGATGGTACCGGACATTGTGAGCGGAGTTACTTTAGCGGTATCACGTTTAATATCAACCTTTGTTTCCTTTTTATAGCAGTATGAATCCCAAATAAAAAATATTGTCAATAAAATTGCGATAGCTGTGATCCACATCGGAAATAGTTTTAAAGTCCATATAAAAGGCACACCTCTCAAGTACCCAAGAAACAAAGGCGGATCGCCAAGCGGCGTTAAACTTCCTCCGATATTGGAAACAATAAAAATAAAGAAAATCGGGATGTGAAAAATATGCTTTCGTTCGCTGATAGTCTTTAATAACGGCCGGATTAGCAACATACTGGCGCCGGTCGTGCCGATTAAATTGGCGGTTACCGCTCCGACAAGTAAAAATACTGTATTAACCAATGGAGTTGATTTTAAATCACCCTTGAGTAAAATTCCTCCGGAAATGATAAACAACGATGCCAGCAGTAATATAAATGAAATATACTCTTCAAAGGTATGAAGTAATTCTTTTGGAGAATTAAGCAGTATAAAAATAAAAACCGGAATACTAACTATCGTCGCAACAATTGCCTTATTGCGGTTCTTCTCCCAGAAATGCGGAAATGCCAACGGCATAACGGCAATCGACAACAATAGAATGATAAAAGGGGCACAAATATATAATGGTATAACTAGGTTTTCGTTCATTGCACCTACTCCTTTTGTGTTCACGCTCAATGCGTATTTTACGCCGGATTTATGGTGTATTACAGATAAAGCCCAGGTAAAAAAACCTGGGCTTTATTTTGTTTACTGGATAACCCTTTATTTAAACAAAGCATTGGCCAGAATAAAAGCGGTAAATACTACCGATACCATTGAGGTGAGTTTAATAAGAATGTTCAAGGACGGTCCCGAAGTATCCTTGAAAGGATCGCCGACCGTATCTCCTACAACCGCCGCTTTATGAGCATCGGAACCTTTACCGCCGTGATTCCCTTCTTCAATGAACTTCTTGGCATTATCCCAGGTTCCACCGGCATTGGCCATCATAACCGCCAGAACGAAACCGGTTACCGTGGTACCGGCAAGTAAACCGGCAACACCCTTTACTCCAATCAAGAGGCCGACCACAATCGGAGCAATGATTGCGGAGAGAGCCGGTAAAATCATTTCCTTCTGAGCGCTCCGGGTACAAATATCAACGCATTGAGCATATTCGGGTTTGGTTTTCCCTTCCATTAAACCGACTATTTCTTTGAATTGACGCCGCACTTCAAACACAATGGTCTGGGCAGCCCGGCCGACGGCTTTCATGGTCATGGAACAGAACAGAAACGGCAACATACCGCCGATTAATAAACCGATTAACACGCGTGGATCGGTTATATCCAGAAATTTATTAAGATCTTTGGCTTGCTCCAGCCACGGTTGTACAGTTCCACCGGCCTTACCGATTGCATCAATCAATTTATGACTTTCCAACTGAACTTTTTCGGTAAAGGAAGCGATTAATGCCAAAGCGGTCAAAGCCGCCGAACCGATTGCAAAACCTTTGCCGGTGGCCGCGGTGGTATTACCCAATGAATCAAGCGCATCAGTACGCTGGCGTACTTCTTTACCCATACCGGACATCTCGGCGATACCTCCGGCATTATCGGCAACCGGACCATAGGCGTCCGTTGCCAAAGTAATTCCCAAGGTTGAAAGCATACCTACGGCGGAAATGGCGATACCATAAAGACCCATTCCAAAATCCCCACCACCGGCGGAGTAATAACTAATCAGAATAGCAATACCGACTACCAGAACTGGCAAGAAAGTAGAAAGCATACCCACTGCCAAGCCGCCGATGATTACCGTGGCGGGACCGGTAAGCGCGGTATTGGCCACGCCTTGGGTAGGTTTATAAGTTCCCGATGTATAATATTCGGTCAATAATCCAATCAGCACCCCCGCGATCAATCCGGCTAAAACCGCGCCGTAAACACCAATTTTATCCCAGCCCAAAACATAAGCAATCAAAGGATATGAAATAATGGCAATCAAAATTGCGCTGGTAAAAACGCCTTTCCGTAAAGCAGCCAACAATACTTTTTGTTCGGCTTTCTCTTTGGATCTAACAAACCAGGTCCCGATGATGGAAGCCAATACACCGATAACCGCCATAATCATCGGGATCATCACGCCGCGCAGACCTAATCCGGCGGCAACTGCCAAGGCGGAAGTTGCAACAATGGAACCGACATATGATTCATACAAGTCAGCGCCCATACCGGCCACATCACCGACGTTATCGCCGACGTTATCAGCGATAACCGCCGGATTACGGGGATCATCTTCGGGAATTCCGGCTTCAACCTTACCGACCAAATCAGCGCCCACATCCGCTGCTTTAGTAAAAATACCGCCGCCGACCCTGGCGAAGAGAGCCATCGAACTGGCGCCCATTCCAAAGTTCAGCATAGTGGCGGTAATATCATTAATCGATGAATGTAAACCATATTTTAGTATTAAAAACCAGATACTCAAGTCCAACAATCCAAGCCCGACAACCACCAAACCCATTACAGCGCCCCTTTTAAAAGCAACTTGCAATCCGGCGTTTAAACTCTTACTGGCCGCCCATGCAGTACGGCTATTTGCTTTCGTGGCGGTCATCATACCAAAAAACCCGGCTAACCCCGAGAAAAATCCTCCGGTTAAGAAAGCAATCGGCACCACTTTAGGCAAGTAACCCAGGAATGATATAACCGTTAGCACAACAACCATTACCGCAAAGAAAATTCCGACTCCGGTATACTGTCTTTTGAGATAAGCTTTGGCGCCTTCCCGCACCGCAGCTGAAATTTCCTTCATTTTATCGGTTCCGGGTTCTTGTTTACTGACGAAAATATATAAATACAAAGCATAAAACAAAGCAATCAAAGACCCTAGTGGAACCAAGCCGAATAAATACTCAACCAATTGATTCGAAAACACTGTAAGTCCCCCTTTAGATATTTACATATAACATTTATGATACACTTAATGAATTGTAGACCTGCTTAAATATTACAATGTCAACTATATGGGATTATATAGTGACTAAAAAAATACCGGAAATAATACACCTCCTTAAATAAAAATAATAATGGGACGTGAATAAATAAAAAGGAACATGAACGGCGATTTTACCGGGTAACGGATTGTCAAACCAATCTGTCCCTTCTTTCAATTTGGAATAACAAATTTGAGATAAAATCCTTTTATTTATTCGGTTTGGCAAAAAAAAAATTCAACTTATCGCCCATAATATATTATCATAAAGCCATGGTAAAGAAAAGACCCTTAATAATAAAAAAACCAGGATGGTAAATCCTGATCGGAAATATTTGGAACAAATTATATCTTACATTAACATAACTCTCAACTTGTTTTTAACTGCACACTGCCAAAAACTCCCCCAATATCTTTATCCTCTTATAAAGACTGGGTATTGACAGGTACTCGGCTTCCGAGTGATGCCCGCCGCCAATGGGGCCGACTCCATCGATGGTGGGAATCCCCAGAGCTGAAGTGAAATTGGCATCCGAACCTCCGCCGGAATGAAAGACACCCAACTCATAACCCAGGTTTACGGCTACATTGCGGTACGCCCAGAATAAGGCTTCATTTTTTTTCATTGACGGGCATCGGCGGCCTGGTAATGCCACCGCTTAATTTCGCTAAAACCTCGTTAACTTCATTTCTTCCTGTAATCCGGTTTAATTCATCCAATACTTTTTTCGTTTGTTCGGCTTTAATAATCCGCAAATCGATTTCCGCTTCGGCATAATCGGGAACAATGTTAGGCCGCAGTCCGCCGCTGATTACTCCCACATTCAAGGTAACTCCGGCGGTAAAGTCGGTTAATTCCTGGATGGCGATAATTTTATGGGCTAATTCTAAAACGGCGTTGCGGCCATCCTGATAGTTGGAGCCTGAATGAGCGGCTTTTCCGAATACCTGTAAAGTAAACCGGCCGATCCCTTTCCGAGAAACAGTGATATTTTCTCCTTCGGCTGGTTCCACGACCAATACCGCCTCCGCGTCTTTGGCCAACTGTTCAATAATCGGCCGTGAACCGGGAGAGCCAATCTCCTCGTCGGTATTGAAAAAGCACCCGACCTCCCGGCCGGGCCACTTTCCTAAACGGTTTAGGTACTCCAGGGCCCCGATGATCGTTACCACTCCGGATTTACAATCCGAGACGCCGGGACCGTGCGCCATATCGCCTTTGACTTGAAATCTTCTTATCGCGGCCGTGCCTTCGGCAAAAACAGTATCCAGATGTGCCACCAGCAAAATCCGTTTTCCCTTACCCCTACCGGTAAAATAATGGACCGATCCGTCTTTGGCCTCCATGTCCTCCAGATCCATTTGCAACTTCCCCAAACGGAAATGTAATATTTTAGCAATTCTTTGCATGCCTTCCGAATTGCCGGTGCCGGAATCGATATTAACCAAATCCGCGAGTAATTTGAGGTTATCGTCCATAATGCCTCCCGATTTCTCTTTACTCTTTCTTCCACAACCCATGTAAGTTGCAATACTCACGCGCCGTTACCTGGGAAGCTGAAATGCAAAAGACAGCTTCCGGCGGATCGCCGGGTTTTAAAAACTGGCGATAAGCTTTTCCATCCGCCACCAACTCGATCCATTCAATATAATGTTTTTCCTCCATGGGATGCGCCACGCTTCCGATCTTTACCTTGTACCCTTCGCTAACTTTCTCAATGACCGGAACATGTTTTTCCCGGGCGGCGTCTACTGTATTTTCAGTAACCAGTTTCATCGGCTCACCGCAGCAAACCAGCTGTCCACCCGCTTCATGAACTACCTCAACTATATTCCCGCAATGTTCGCATTTGTAAATCTCAAGTCTTTTCGTCATTAAAATCTCCTCCTGTTTTTAGTTTTTATCCTACCAATTCTCCCCCAGTACTTCATAATAACTTTGCGGATGGGCACAGGCAGGACAGGTATCGGGAGCCCCAAGGCCTTCGTGCAAATACCCGCAATTCCGGCA
>JBJKPO010000180.1:0-2306 GCA_046706235.1 Bacillota bacterium
ATATAACATGGCCGCGGTTACATTCCGTTTCAAAGTAAAACAATAAATAACTCCGAAGAGAATCGTAGCTAGTAATGAGTCAAATTGGCCCCAAATCGAGGAATTAATAAAAATCGCCGGATTTAAAGCGTAAAAAACACCGGTCCAAAAACCCAACTTTGCTTTACCATGCTGTTTTCCAATCCGGTAGATTAGATAGCCGCCGATTAAATCAAATAAAACCGCCCAGAATTTAATTAAAAATTCATGGGTAAGGTCGCTGACATTGAAAATCGACGCGATTTTACCGGAGATTAATAACAGATACATATACGCCGGCGCGTAAACCACGTGAAAAGACTCATAGAACCCGTTAAACCCGGTGCCGGCCAGATAATGGCTCCATGCATTATAGCCACCCATATCCACTTTATGACTGGGAAGAAAAGAAAGCAAAATACGAATCACAATTACTATAATAGCTACGGTTTGAATTAATACCGGCGAAAACGCCCGGCTAAGCTTGCTTTCCACCCGCGCCGATTTTGATTTACCAGGATTTGATTTAACTTGAGATGTCTTGGCCATTATATCCGCCTCCGATTATCTTTATTAATACTGCCTTTTCATTTTTTAGCTGTCTTCATTTACCAACACGGCGATTTGGATTCCGGTTCGCACCGCATAATTTTGGCCCCGATCCTCGGGATAAATTTGAGCCATGGAAGCCAGATATAAATTAGGGACCGGAGTCTTGAAATCAGGTAAAATCGCCGTATAATTTTTAGCGGCCACCGGCTGGGCGTAACGGGCCCGTTGGACCCGGACCCGGCGCACGGTATTTCGATCCCAGTTTGGAAACATTTCTTGAACCGCGGTTAAAAATAATTCAATGATGTGGGAATCCGAAGCCGAATAAAGATCATCGCCGGCATCAAGATAACGTGATAAATAAACTATATGGGAACCATATCCCGGTTCCGGCACCAAATTGGTATGTTCAATCACCGCTACAAACGGACAATCTTTATCGGCAACCGTAATCCAGTAATACCGGGATAACGGTTCCGACAATTCAAGGATCAGGCAAATATTGGCCTTATATTTAATCCGTTGCAGCCGGGATGCATAATCCCGGGGCGGAGAATCAAATAATTGTAATAAAATATCGGGCGCGGTGGTGACGATCACCCGTTCGTAATTATCCTGATTTTGATCGGTGCGAAGGTCCATAGTTCCGCCCGATTGAGGACAAATTTGCCGGATAGCGGAGTTGCAATTGATTTGCCCGCCCAATTCCATGATTCGCCCGGCCAGTGTCCGGCAAACCAAACCGAAACTGCCCCGCAAGTACCCCAGCAATTCTTTATTTAAGTTCTTGCCGCGGGTTGATCCCCGCAGTTTAAATTTATTCCACAGCCAGGTCGCGGAGATTTGGTCCGCGTCGCGATCGAATTTCGATTGCAATAATGGTCCCCAATATTTATGATAAGCATTCGGTCCGGCGTTTCGAATTACCCATTCCTTGGCATTGATGCTTTCGAGTTTTTCCCAATTCTTGATAAAACGGGAACGCAACACCAGTAAACCCAGCCGGAACCGTTCGATGACAGGCAACTCTTTAAATAACAATAAATCCATCGGTGTATTAAACGGGTAAAACCGGTGGTTGATGTATGTTCCATTATAAGGCGTAACCCAACTCAGCCGGGATGATAAACCCAATTCTTCGATTAATTGAACTAAAATTTGGTCACTGGTAAAAATATGGTGATAGAACTTTTCCAACTGCAGATCCCCGGTTTGAACCGTGCTTGTCAATCCGCCGCATTCCGGTTCACTTTCATAAACCGTTACTTGATGTCCTTGTTTTAATAACTCAAAAGCAGCGGTCAGCCCGATCAGTCCCCCGCCGACGATCCCGATTTTCATCTAAGGTTCACCATCCGTTCTAGCATTATTTGGTGGAATATATATTAATGTTCCGCTGGGCATTTATATAAACCAAACGAAAGGTCTGCCGAATCAATGCCTCGTTCAACCGGTAGTAATCGGCCTGCCGGTTTTCGGGTTCAATCACGATATAGCTAATGTTATTCTCACGAACCAATTCCCGGAGGAGAGTTTCATCCTGGCAACCGTATATTTGTTTGACGATTTCATCCCGCTGATAGGTATCGTACCCAGCCGACCAGGGGAAATAGGGCCAGCCGGAAAAAATCTTGCGCCCCGCCAAAAGTATAGGATCAATACAAAAACGGCCCGTTAAAAAAATCTCATTGGTGCCCGTAATTTGACCCGTCCCGGTAACAATCGGGTCATTGCAT
>JBJKPO010000181.1:0-7714 GCA_046706235.1 Bacillota bacterium
ACCGTAGGTTATCAGCCCCAGGTATGGGAGAAATGGGAGTGAAAAGTTCATGTTAAAAGAAAAACGTGCATTCACCCGCTTTTAAATAAAGTGGACAAATGCGCGTTTTTAATAAGTTTTGCAAAGCCCGGAAGTTAATCCATAAATTTACAGGTGGTTAAACGTTAGATTCCAACCCTTTTTTTATCAGTTCCACATAAGCCTCGTTCATCGATATATACTTTTTCTGAACGAAAACCAGATTACGGATCGTATCGTAAAGATCCAACGGTATCAGCAATTCGGTTCGTTCATAGATAATATCATTCATGGATATCACTTCTTTCCTCAATCCACATAATTCAGCAATGTGGTCATCACCGGTTCGTCGGCGTAATACCCGTAACGGCTCAGAACGACTTTCGCGGTCAGATCGCAAAGCGAAACACTGCCCTGGATTTGTTTAGTCTGGCATTGTTGTCCTTGAAGATCCATGTATGTATAATCGGGGTTGTGCTGATAATAATCCGTGACATAACAGCCGTCCGGCGCCAAAAAGTTAATCACCCGCCAGGCCTGATCCCAGTCAATATTATTATAAGTATTGAGAATCAAGTCATTTAACTGATCGTAACGCCATTGAATGTCATCGAATTGATCCTTGGCGACTTCCACCGTCCAGGGATTCATACTGCACAAACGTATCGAAGGCACAATAAAATGATTGGTCATGATCAGCACGTCGTCCTTATTTTCGCGTTGCGGCGCAAAATAAAAGGAATAAGGGCAGTTGTTTTCAGTCTGGCCGTTGATCCGTTGGGAAATATAGCCGTGTTCCCCGAAACGGGACGGTTCGTAAATTTTATCGTAAGATGCGAATAATGCCTCGTTGAATTGCAGGAAAGCATCCGGGTATTGATAATCGTGCCAGCGAACCATCAATCCGTTTTGGAGGTTTTGAGTTTCATTGGCGATTAAAAACTGGTCGCCGGGAAGCAGTCCCAATCCTTGTAATTCATCCGGCGGATACGAAACAAAATCCAGATTGGAAACGCTTGTTCCGGTTTCGACAGCCACGGCCTGGTTATTTGTGCCGTCGGCGATCATATAATCCCAGGAAACCCCGCGCTGTGCATTGATGATATTGTCAAGGGCCAGTTGGGCACTGGCGCCGCGGTGGATGGAGTCGCGCACTAACAATAGTGAGTTAAATCCCGCTCGGCGATGATCGCAGTTCGCGGCGGGAGACATATCGACTCCCATGGCGATTCCCTCTTTATTCATCGCCATGATGCTCCCGGCAAACCCCGGAGCGGCCATGCTCACCAAAGGGATACGCCCGTCCTGAGGATCGGGATTGTAAATAATATGACAGGCGGTGTCTTGAAAAACATCAGCGGTCGGAAACATAAAATCGCGGCCGAAATAATGAGGTTTTATGCCATTTTGAGCGGCCATGACGGCATTGCCGAATACCGCGAAAGCATTACAGGCGACCGGGATTTGAAACATGTTGGCTGAAGGTTTAGGGATAAATTTCGGCAGCCGTTCGATAAAAGCATTAGGCGCATAAATAAAGGCTAACAGACAATCAACCCCCACGTTTAGGACCCATAAATCGTTGTAATCAACCTTCGGATTGCGGCCGGCGTCATTGCAAGCGTCACTGTAACCGTCGGCAATACCTTGGATTTCTTGTTTATATTGATACGGAATATCTTTAAAAATTTCCACGGATAAATCATAAATCCAACTGGAAATATATTTCTGAATAATCAGTTTGAAGATCCATTTAAAAAACCTGATAATGAAACATTCATCCGGATTATCCTTGAAAAAGGCAAAAATGATATTCTGAATAAAATCGGTACCCATCTTTTCCACATCATCAGGCGCCAGGTACCCCATCAGATACCCCATGTCGTACGAACTGCCCTCGACGTAGTACGCCCGCTTTTTTTGCCCGGTGACCACGTTCTTGGCGGTCAAATGCTCGGCGCAATACCCTCTTTTGCCGTTCGGCAAGATGTATTCGCGCGTTACCTGAAAATTATCGGCGGCAAATGCTTGGAAAATGTCTCTACTCATGTCATCACTCCAATCGAGTCAATAATGAATTAACCGGTGGGTTATCCTTCCCGCACGCCTCCGGTTAAAAATAAAATCTATACCATTTATCGACAATTAGCAGTGATCAATTTACCGGATTTTTATTTCAATTAGGTAAAAGATGGTTGAGAAGTTTTTAAAGAAGTAGAAAACGCTCAAACGGTGAAGTTATTGAATTAAACATGTCACCATGATTGACGGATTCGATGGATCTTGGCTCACCTTGTATACTGGAAACAACTGAACCGGTCAACATATATTCGATTCCGTTCCGTTCGAAAGTAGTAATCACTTTCTTTAATAATTCCGATTGTGACATTTATTCATATGCTCCAATAACAGCTTTCGAAATTCCATATTAAAATCAATCCAAATGAATGCAGACCTGGTTTTCCTATGTTTCCAACAGAAATGGAATGGTTGGCATGCAAAATATCAAAAGTAATAATTAATAAAAATGATTATTATGAATTAGGCGTTTATGTATAACTTCCAAATCCGGAAGGTATTTTTCATTTGATCGGGAATTGATACAATTTAGGATAAAGATATAAAAGGGAGGTTTTTGTTGGTGAAAGAGTTGAAACTTAAAGTATACCCATACCGGTGGCTGATTTTATTTGTATTTATGTTAATCATGGCCGTGCAGCAACTATTATGGATTACTTTTGCCTCGATCACGAGCAACGCGGCGACGTATTATCACGTGACCGATTTGAGCATTGGGCTGTTATCGATGATTTTTATGATTATATATATTGTGGTATCGATTCCGGCCTCATGGCTGATTGATACCTGGGGTTTCAGAATCGCGGTGGGACTCGGGGCCCTATTAACCGGTATTTTCGGGTTGTTACGGGGCATATTTGCCTCGAACTATACATTGGTATTTTTATTTCAGACCGGTATCGCCGTTGGCCAGCCGTTGATTTTGAACGCGGTAACCAAAGTCGCGGCGCGTTGGTTTCCGATTGAGGAACGGGCTACCGCCACCGGGTTATCATGGCTGGCGGGGTATGTGGGACTGATTGTGGGCCTTGCGGTTACTCCTTATTTGACACTGACATTCGGTATTCCCAAAATGCTGATTGGTTATGGGGCAGCCGCCATGTTTACCATGTTCCTCTTTGTTTGTCTCGCCAGGGAAAACCCGCCGACTCCCCAGTGCGCTCCGGAACAAGAAGCAAGGTCTCTGGTTTTCGATGGGTTGAAACAATTAATCCGCCAGAGGGATTTTATCTTGCTGATGGCCATTTTTTTCATTGGGTTGGGAGTATTTAATGCCCTGGCGACCTGGATTGAAAATATTGTCAAACCGAGGGGATTTTCAACCCTGCAGGCCGGAATAATCGGAGGAGTAATGATTGCCAGCGGTGTCCTGGGTTCCGGGATTATACCGCTGCTTTCGGATATGTTCCGCAACCGTTCACGGTTTATTATACTGGCAATGCTGGGATCGGTGCCGGGGTTGATCGGCATCACCTATGCCCAAAGTTACTGGTTGATATTAGTTTCCTCATTTATACTGGGATTTTTTATGCTCAGTACCGCACCGGTGGGATTTCAATATGGCGCCGAAATAGCTTATCCGGCCCCGGAAGGCACTTCGACCGGGATGTTGATGCTGATGGGACAGATATCGGGCATTGTTTTTATTTTTGGGATGGATTTGTTCAAATCACCCCGAACCGGCTCGATGACTACCTCCATGATACTATTAATCGGATTGATGATTTTAAGTATCTTGTTTGCGGCGCGGCTTCGGGAATCGAAATTAATTAGCAATAGTAGTGAAGAAATAGCGAAAGAAGGCGTTGCGGGATGAAGGATTTATCTCTACAACCAGTTATTCCTGAAAGGTATTTACAAAAAACTGTCGAAATAACCAACTGAATTTAATTATTCAGATATTCAAAATCAGTAGATAGTATTTGGCAAAACAGTAGTCAGATAGGAGGTAAGTCAATGAAAAATCCAAATAAAAAACTACACCTGTTCATTTTTTTGGTTTTATTTCTTGTTGGCACCATCTTAACCTTTACACTTCAAGCCGCTGCTCCAAAAAGCCAGCCCTTCGGCGATCCAAAAGCCAAACGGGGAGGGGAACTGATTTTGCATACCTCGGAGTTCCCCAAGTCTTTTAATTACTATGTTAATAATGCCTCCGATGCCGCTATGGTATTTGGTCTGGTCTATGACACTTTACTGGAGATTCATCCGACCACTCTGGAGTTTCAACCGTTAATCGTCAAATCATGGAAGATATCTAAAGATAAAAAAGTGTTTACACTAAAAATTGACCCCCGCGCCAAATGGGCCGACGGTAAACCGATCACCGCCGCTGATATTAAATTTACTTATGATGTCATTATGGATCCCAATAATTTAACTTCAGTTCAGCGAATGATGCTTGACCGGTTTAAACCTCCGGTAGTTATCGACAAATCCACTGTTGAGTTTACCGCAAAGACCATTCATTATAATAACTTTGTGACATTAGCCAGTTTTAATCCTTTACCGAAACACCTTTTCAGCGGCAAGGATTTTAATAAGGCTTTCAATATGGAACTCCCGCCTGGAAGCGGACCTTACACCTTAAGTGAAGTAAAAGAGGGACGTTATTTTGTTTTAAAACGCCGCAAGGATTATTGGGCCGATCAATTACCCAGCCACCGCGGTATGTATAATTTTAATACCATTAAAATTAAGGTGATGGACCAGTCAACCGCTTTTGAAGCATTTAAGAAAGGCGACTTTGATATCTATGATGAAATAACCGCCAAACGCTGGGTTACCGAAACCGATTCCACTCCGTTTCAAAAAAACTGGATTATCAAGCGGAAAGTATTTAATTACGCGCCGCAAGGATTTCAAGGATTAGCCTTTAACATGCGTAAACCTTTATTTCAGGATATTAAAGTACGGGAAGCGATTAGTCATCTATTGGATCGAGATTATCTTTTGGAAAAAATCATGTATAGTCAATATCAACCATTGATATCCTACTGGCCTTCGTTATACGGTGGCGCTAAAGCCAATGAATTGATTAATTACGATCCTGCCAAGGCGAAACAACTCTTGAAAAAAGCCGGTTATGATCGCCTCGATAATGACGGGTATTTGATCAATCGAAAAGTTAAAAGAAGTGAATATACGTTGAGTTATGCCGGAGAGAGTTTTGAAAGGCACATGACTTATTTCGCCGAAACTTGCAAACAAGCAGGCGTAAAAGTTAATTTACAATTACTGTCCTGGGCTACACTCCTTAAAAAGCTCGAGGAATACGATTTTGATACTTTGGCCATGGCCTGGTCGGCCACCTTGTTTGAAGATCCGGAGCAGTTATGGCACTCCAAACATGCTTCCGAACCCGGCGGTAGTAATCTTCCGGGATATAAAAACAAAGAGGTCGATAAATTGATCGATTCCTTGCCGCCAATTTTTGATGCCGCGAAACGGATTCGAATCATCAAACAAATTGATCACATCATTTATAAGGATTATCCGTATGTTTTGTTCTGGGGCGCTAATTACTCCCGGGTTTTCTATAAAAACATCTTTGGAATGCCTAAAACCGTTTTTTCAAAGTATTCCTCCGGGGATGTAATTTCCTATTGGTGGTATGATTCAGCTAAAATGAAACGCTATAAGGAAGCGCTAAAAAAGAATAAAGCGCTGCCAAAAGAACCGGTAGAAGTATATTACGATCGAATCGTAAAATAACTTATTGTGATTTGTTTAAGTGTCCTTGCATTTATCCGTATCGTTCCTTCGAAAGCCGGTAAAACGGCTTTCGGAGGTTTTTAACACATTATAACCGGGAGAAACGATCTAGAATGCGTGCTTATTTCATTAAACGGTTTTTATTGATCATTCCTACTCTTTTAGGGATTACTGTCGCCTGTTTTATTGTCATGCAAACAGTTCCCGGTGGTCCGGTGGAGCAATTCGTTCAAAAAATGAAATATAGCGCGCAAATGGGGGAAAGCGGCGCTGGTGGCGTTAGTAGAATACGATCCGAATTCACCCGGCGGGAACTGGATAATATTAAAAAATATTACGGTTTTGATAAACCAATATTAATTAGGTATTTTATCTGGTTGGGAAAACTGGTCCGGTTCGATCTAGGGGATTCATGGACCTACGGCAAGCCGGTAGTGGAGGTTATCGCGAGCCGGATTCCGATTTCACTAACCTTTGGGCTAATCAGTCTGTTTACTACCTATCTGATTTGTATTCCGCTGGGAATAAAAAAGGCTTTAAATCACGGCGGTCACTTTGATAATTGGAGCAGTATATTAATCTTTTTCGGGTATTCCATTCCGGGATTCGCTTTGGGAATTCTCCTCATCATCTTTTTGGGGGGGGGGAGCTTCTTGAATATTTTTCCCATCGGCGGCCTGGTTTCCGATAATTTCGAACAGTTATCGTTACTGGGTAAAATATCTGATTACGGTATGCACTTAATTCTACCGGTTATTTGTTATACTGTCGGAAATTTTGCTACCTTGACGTTATTAATGAAAAATTCCTTAATGGAACAACTTAATCAGGATTATATCAGGACCGCATTAGCCAAAGGGCTGTCATATAATCAAGCGGTATTTCGTCACGGATTACGAAATGCATTGATCCCGATTGCTACCAATATTGGAATGATAATCGGAATTATTCTGGCGGGTTCAATGTTAATCGAAAAAGTTTTCACCATTGACGGCATGGGTTTATTGCAGTATCAATCGGTAATAAACCGCGATTATCCGGTCGCTCTTGGAATAGTTGTTATTTCCAGCTTATTGGTACTTGTCGGACGAATTATTTCCGATTTTTGTTTGGTGTTAGTCGATCCCCGGATTAAGTTTCGTTAGTTTTATTAAAGATTAAAAGATTACGGATTGTGGAGGATGGCGGTTTGTTTTCACCAATTACCAAACGGCGGTTTCAAAAATTTGTCAAGACAAAACGGGCATATTATTCTTTATGGATTTTACTAGGTTTATACATTGTTTCCTTGTTTGCTAATTTTATTGCCAATGATCGGCCGTTGATTGTTAATTATCAAGGAAAATTTTTCTATCCGGCGCTTCATTTTTATAATGGCAGCAATTTTGGCCTGGGAGCAACCGATATTCCGAACTACAAGAAACTGCAAAATACCGCAACTTTTCAGAAATCCAGTGGAAATTGGATGCTTTTTCCCTTGATTCCCTATGGTTACAATGAATCCATCATGGAATTGGAAGGCAATCCCCCGACACCGCCGACGGCCCAAAATTGGCTGGGTACCGATGACCGGGGCCGGGATATTTTAACCCGGTTGTTGTATGGTTACCGTATTAGTTTCAGTTTTGCATTACTGATTACTTTTAGCAGTATGGCTCTGGGAATTATTATCGGAGGATTACAAGGGTATTGGGGCGGATTATTTGATTTGTCGATGCAGCGGTTGATTGAAATTTTTTCCGCGCTGCCTTTTTTATATATTGTGATTATTGTTGGAAGCTCTATCGGTACCTCGTTTCTAATGCTGTTAATCCTCTTCACCATCTTCGACTGGGTGGGGATCTCTTATTATATGCGCTCCGAGTTTTTAAAACTGCGTGAAATCCAGTTTGTCGAGTCGGCC
>JBJKPO010000182.1:0-3069 GCA_046706235.1 Bacillota bacterium
GGTATAAATAGACCGAGTTTCTGAAACGGATATTCTCCTGGTTGGACTGGTACAAGCAGCCAGTATTATATTTTATGAAAGGTGGTAAAAACATGAAAATTCATCTGATTGCCCTGTTAGTTTTGCTGGTCCTATTCCCGGTCCTGTCCGGATGCGGAAACGGCGGAGGAGAAACGCCTACCCCTACCCCAACTCCAAGAAGTGAATTCGAGGCCGACGCTTCCACCATCGCCCTGTGGCATTTTAATGAGAATTCCGGTCAGACCGCCGCCGATATTTCAGCTAATAATTATCACTTGGTGTTTGGAAATGATACTAGCATAGAAAGCATTGACCCCGGTTGGACAACGGGGCGCTTTGGCGCCGGAGTCTTATTTGACGGTTCTCAGTCACAGATATTGAATTATAATAACAGCATGGTTTTTTCGGACCAAATAACGGTGGAGTTGTGGGTGCGATTGACATCGAGAACGAGCCGAATTAACTAAAAAAGTCAAAGAAATCCGCTGGGAGGAAGTCAATAAGGTCAACTTCAGTAAAACAATGTTGGAGCTATCCCTAAGATCGGATCATGTCCGGATCAAGTTGCATACCGATTTGAACGGTTTTGCCGGCTTTCTTGAACTGATGAAACAAAAACTGGATCCGGCATTATATGAAAAAGCTTTGCATGACAGGGAAACGGCGCTGAAAAACATGGGTAGAAAATAGTACAATGAGCAAAAGCGGAGATCGATAATCATAATCTTTTCATGCAAAAGATACAAGGCGGAGGAATTTGGTAATAAAAAAAATTTTGTTCTTTTGTTTTTGATATTATTTTGTCTCACATCCACCGTCAGTTCAACCCCTGATACCGTTCGAATTCCGGTCCGGACCGCCGCCAATGCCTTTAGATACGGACAGTTGGCTGATATCTCCCGGCGAGGAACCCAAAGGGGACATCCCGCAAAACGAGTTCCCGGAGACGGACATCAAAGGCGTTACTTCCTGCTTTGATGGTAACAAATTGCGATTTGACATTTATCTCCATAATCCGTTAATCGAAAAAAGCCTGGTCATGTATGGGGTCGCCTTTTTGTTTGACTCGGGTATTACTGAACACTTTACCTTTAACCCTTTCAAGAAATCTTTCGTTTATATGTTGAAGTCGGGCGACGAAGTCATATATTCCGAGACATTGGCCAATGGGCAATTAGGACATAATGGATTTGTCAGTCAGGATAAAAAAAGTGTCTGTTTTATCCTCAACTTTAACGATCTTAAACCCGAAGTCATGCAAGGCGGCCCGCTCTTGGCAATAAACTTTTATAGCGTGAGTTATGATACCTCCAGTAACACTCAACACATTGTCGATAACACCAAAAGAATTATATTAAACTGCGCAACTCAAACCGGAGCCAAAGGTCCGCGCATAGTTACTTGGGCTGGAAAGTCCGTTGTTAATGCCTCCTCCGACGGTCCCGCGTTACACGCCGGAATTCGCATGCCCGAAACTTTAACTGCAGATGTCGCCGGAAATATTTATTTTATCGATGATAAACTGGTGCGAAAGCTCTCCGCGAAGGGAATCGCAATTAACAACGCCGGGAATATCTATGTAAGCGATCTTTTGGGCGGACAAATTAAAAAAATTATTTTGCAGTAAAACTTGCTTTGTTTAATTTATTTGATAAACGGAGGTTCGGCATGAAAAAATTTTTGGTTATCGCGTTGTTGTCGATTATTTTTATTATACCGGCGGGCGGATGGCCTTGGTTCCTTCCCGTGAGCGAAGCGGCGGATAATATGCCCGCTTTAGCGGCCGGTAGCGGATTTAGTCTTTACCTGTCAAAAGAAGGCAAAGTTTATGCCCGGGGTGACAATCGTCATTGTTCATTCGGAGTATCGGGAATATCCAAAAACCTGGCCATTCGTAACAACCAGGATGTTTTGGAATGGGTTATTACGGATATGAACTAGATGAAACTATTGAGTGATACATCATGGAAAAGGAGGTTTTTCAAATGAAAATAATTCGCTGGTTTTTATTGTTTGTGTTGTTTCTACCTATAAGCCTTGGATTTGGCACCGAGGAGAATCTACCATACCGTCATTCCATGAAAGTCGACGATGTTTCCAAATCATACACAGCCACTGAATGGATCATATCTCCCGGGGAGGAACCCCAAGACATCAAATGATGAATGAATTTACTTATTTCCAAATGGTGAATAAAACAGTCAAAACCAGAAAACTTTTGGATAAGAGTAATTCCAAAGATTATGCCGGAATGACGTCCGACAAATTAAGCGTTTTTATCATAATATTCAAAAATGAACATTTTAGCGGTGAAAAGGGGAGGAAGTATTTTACAATCATCGACGCTTGGGCTAATTTTGGGGTAAATATCGATAAAACCATCAAAGTTAAAATGGAATATGAACGTTAAAAAATATACATTCCAATACCGGGGGAATGAAGAATGAAATTTATTATACGGCCGTGAAATGGAGTTGATACGGCAGTATCCGGAGTTATTTTGAAACTTTTATTCCTTAGGGAGAGATTTTATCGCGGCGTTTCGGGCCATCGAAAAAAATCACAAGGAACTATTAATCCGGTGGATAAATTTATCTAGCAATACAGCAAGAATCTTAGATTATCAAGCTATTTTCATTAAAAGATAGACTTCTTTTGCCACCGACTTAATACTACGAACCGCCCCTTAACTTGACCGATACTGAGGAGGGATACTCAGATGAAAAACTCTCGCAAACTGTTTTTTGGTTTTATTTTATTTACCTTGACGCTGTCCCAAACAATTCAGGCGGCCTCCCCTTCCCTTGCCACCCGGGAAACCGTTTTCCAACTCCTGAAACAGTTTGCGCCGGACGGGTATTACATCTTGGATACCTTTGAAAAAGCGCTGGGTCAGATCCAAGCCTCCGGTTTGATTAAAAACTACAATACGGATTTTACGACCATCGTCAATGGTGATACGGAGCTGGATATGGTAAAGTCCCTGGGCGTAGTGGTCCATGAAACCTGTCACGACTACTGTCACACGGTTCCCTATCAGTTGTGCAA
>JBJKPO010000183.1:0-8960 GCA_046706235.1 Bacillota bacterium
TGACATCCGTATTAACCCGTGGGTTACGAGCCAGAGCCTCCATCTCCTGCAATGCTTTCCAAGCTTGATTGTGAAATTTGGACCAATAACTTAGATACTGTTTATCCCAGGGAGTTTTACCGCGAATCGCAATCTCCCGGCAAGTTGCCATCTCTTGGATGCGTTTGTGCCATTCACATTTTAGATCTCTCTTCAGAAACGACCAACGGTGAGGATTCTTATTAATTATGCCTTGGGAAAAACAATGTAATATCTTCATCGTACGGATCGCGGCTTGTAAATCTTCAAGTTGTTTATAATCAGCCTCCCGCCCGTGTAACAGGCAAGTCAATAAATACCGGTTGCCTTTAATCCACCAATAATTATTCCATGGGATCGGGTTTAACGGAATCGGAAAAATCGATACTTCGTTATTCAAGCTCCCTTGAAAAATTAATTCACCGGTTAAAAAAGCTTTTACAGTTCCGATTTTCAATTGTTTTAAAACCAGGGTCTCGTTTTGCTTCGTTTCTTCTCTCCGATAATGAATCAAATAAACACTGTGTAATGGTTCTAATGATTGAAACGGTTCAATGACTTCAACCGGCGTTTTTATACTGGAATTAACGGCAGCCATCACAGTACCATCCCACAATAATAAAGATTAAACCGATTAGAATCAAAATATCCACCGGGTTGGGAATGATCAATACTTTTAACAACACTAACCCACCAATGACGGCAATGATTTGCTGCTCAAGACATTTGAGGCGCTTAAACGGATTTATCATCAACCGATACCTCCACTGTAAAACGCTGTAAAATGATTTTCCATATATGGTATTCAGTCATAGATGAGAATGATACTTTTATAAAATTGCCGCAATGACAATTTTTAACGTTTCCAATCATACGATATTAAAACAAAGTTGCATCAATTAATTTAATAGATTTATTCAAAAACAAGTTGAAAGGAATAATGACAAACTGAAACAAGGGATAAAGAGTATTTCTGAACACACGCGGCAAAATTGGCGCGGGGCGATTTTAAATGAAGTCAATCGTTGGTTCTCCATCGGGGCGACCGGAATAAAACCTTATGGCCCAATCTGGAAAATATATTCATCTTCCGGATTGTTTGCTCTTAAATTAACCGAGAAAACATCCGAACAATTGAAACAATTAGTCCAAGTTATTGATGATTATCGAAAAGCCGGTTTCACAAATTTAACTCCGGTTATCGCGGCCAAATCAGGCGAACCTTTTGCGTTGATTTATGACCGCCATTATTTACTATCGCCCTGGCTGGAAGGTCAAAATCCGGATTTTACTAATAGTAATCATTTACAAATGGTTGCCAAAGTTTTAGGAAGGTTTCATAATTTTTCGGAGATAGTCACCCAACATCAATACCAATTTGACAGGTTAATCCACGATGAATTACACGAAAAAAATAATTTTTTAAAAGATTTGGCGAACCGATTAAATAGAACCGGCGACCTAAACCGAATCGATCGTGCCATTTTGAAATGGAGCAATCATTTTATCGCCCAGGCTGAATTTTGCATCGACAAGCTTGCCGAACCGGAAATAAATCAAAGGGAACCCCGGTCGTTGCCCGCGGGATTTTGTCACAATGACCCGTCATCACGGAATATAATAATTCGAAACGGTCAATTATTCCTGATTGATTTTGAATTGGCGGCACCCGGCTTCTTTATAAAGGAGTTGGCCAAATTTATGGTTCGCGGTTTACAAGCCAATCACTGGGATTATAGTCTTACCAGGCCTCTTCTGGAGGCTTACTCGACTGAAAGGGCTCTTTCCGTTCTTGAAAACTGTTTCTTTCCTTATTTATGCGCTTTTCCACAAAACTTTTGGCGGTTATGTTCCCAGCGTTTTCAAGAGCGATTACCCTGGACCGAAACCCATTTTCAAAAAAAGTTATGGAACATTACCAATGCCGAACCGGACCGGATAAAGTACTTACAAAAAATTCTTCCGGAATTTTTAGAGTTGAGAGTTGAGAGTTAAAAGATTTCCAGTCGCGAGATTCGAGTTACGGGTCGGAGTCCTTATAAAGACAATACTATAGATTTGACTCGAGACTGATCGACTCGTGACTCGCGACTATTCAAAAATTACCCATACATTATGATTTCGACCGATAAACTTACGGTCATTCCTTAACTCAGGACTCTAACCTCTCAACTCTTAACTTAGTATTTAAAACGGAGGTCGCTAAATGATTACCACTATCCCGGACCTAACGCAAATCATGCAACATTGGGGATTAACGGTTATAAAATATAAAAAAATTAAAGACGTATATAAAATCAAGACTGAACGGGGTTATCAAAACCTTAAAATCTCGCCTCTTTTACCCGAACGGTTATTATTCGTGCATCAAGCAATTATGCATTTAAAAAACAATGGTTTTACTAAAATGTATCCGTTAATTCCGGCCCAAAACGGTAAAACCTATATTTCCGACGGCCGGTATGCCTATTCGTTGTTTGATTGGATCGAAGGGCGCCAGTGTAATTTTCACAACCTGCCTGAACTCACCGGCGCGACCCGGATTTTAGCGGAGTTTCATCAAAAATCAGCCGGATTTACACCTCCGGAGCATTCCAACATGCGGAACCGTTTAGGTAAATGCCTTAAACATTTTGAAGAACATTATCAAGATTTATTAGATTTTAAAGAAGCAGCAGCGGCGCTGCCGGGCGATCCCTTTGCCGAAACCTATCTCGAACAGGTTGATTTCTTTTTGCCAATGGCTGCTTTAGCCATTCATAAATTAAAAAACAGTTGCTATTCGGATTTAGTTAAAAAAGCGGAAAACAGTCGTTTTTTTTGCCATGGCGATCCGGCGGCGCGTAATTTTATTCTTACTCCCTCCAATCAGATTTTTATGTTTTATTTTGATAGCTGGCGTTTGGATTTACCAGTGATGGACCTAATCAAATTCACGCGCCGGATCCTTAAAAAGTACCGTTGGGATTTCAAAATCGCCATACTGTTAATCGAGGCTTATCATCAAATTAATAAGCTTTCCTTTAATGAGTTGGAGGTAATGAAGGCGGTTTTTTATTTTCCTCAGAAATTCTGGAGAATGTCGGTCCGTTATTTTCATAATCATGACCGGCACTCTCCCCAACGCGCCTTCTATAAATTCAAAAAATATCTAAGTAACCGAGATGAATTATCCCGGTTCCAAATAAATTTTGATAATTATGATATGCCGGTTTATTTACACCTGGGAGAATAAAATCATTATGATCGTATCGAAAGGACATCCGTCATTATCAGACGATATACTTCATAAAATCAGCCTGGAATATGGTTTGAAAATATATGGGATCAATTCGTTCCGGAGTATCTGGCGGCTAAAAACCAATGATGGTTTTAAATATTTAAAACTTTCCAAGCTAAACCTACTTGATTTGCTGTTTATCCATGAAATACTAGAGTATCTTACCATTCAGGCTTTCAATCATATCCCGAGGTTGACATTAAATCGAACCGGTCAACCCTACATCACGGATCAAACGGGGAATTATGTTTTAACCGACTGGTATTTCAGCAAGGAACTTGATTTTGAGATTCTGATGGATTTGAAACAAGCCGCAAATTTTCTGGCACGATTTCATTTGAAATCCCGCGGTTTTACCCCAGGCGCCGATCATGCCGGCCGAACTTGCTGGTTTAATTGGCCGGCCAAATTGGAGTTCCGATTAAGGCAGTTACAGGACTTTCGTCGTTTGTCGCTGGCTGAAAAAGACGACTCCGCATTTAGCCGTTTATATCTACGTCACTTCGAACCCTGTTACCGGGAAGCTCTTGCCAGTTATCAGATGCTATTAAATTCTTCCTATCCGGAAGTTGCACTTATCGAAAGCAGGCGAAAAAGTTTTTGTCATCACGATTATTCAGGCCGGAACCTGCTTAGAACTTATGAAAACCGCTTAATTTTAGTTGATTTTGATTATTGCCTGTCCGATCTCCGTATTCATGATTTAGTTAACTTTCTTACCCGTAATATGAAACATACCGGATGGAACTTGGATATTGCCGCGTTCATCTTGCGGGAATACCATCGGATCGCTCCATTAACGCGTGAAGAACTGGAAGTGATGCATATATTACTTTGTTGGCCGCAAGATTTCTGGCAAGTAGGGCTACAATATTATTACGAAAAACTCCCTTGGCCCAAGGAACGGTTTTTAAGGAAACTGGAATCCCGGATTAACAACCGTTTTGCCCGAAGTCGATTTCTTAAAGAGTTTCCCGAAAAAAACGGAGTATACCGGTTTACTACTCCCTACTAAATCTTAATAAATAAATCAGGTAAACTTCGGAAATTTTAGTAAAATTTTTTAAAAAAGGTTTTGAATTTTTTTATAATGATGCTATAATAGTTGCATATCGTCTGTTTAAGGACGCACTTCAATCAACATTTGTAATAAAATATAGATTTATTGTTACTTTTATCCATGTTTATCAACATCTTCAATAAAATGGTTATTATTTATTAAGTGTTTCTTTTTAATACAAGCTGCTGCTTTCTGGTATTACTTAACAATATATTAATTACATTTCTTCAACATTTATATTGGGAGGTAAAAAATGCAGCAAAATGCGGAAACGGATGCATATAGACGACAGGCGTTATTACAAATTTTAAGACAAAAAAAAGCGGAATCCGGTAAGGAAAAAATTCAAATTACCGCTGGAAACGATAAAAAATATCCCTTATCTTACTTTCAATCAAGGATTTGGTTTTTAGCAAAATACAACTCAGACTCAACTATTCACAATATCCCTTTCGGTATAAAAATTACCGGAGATTTACAAACCGGATATTTGGAACAAGCCGTTAATGAACTAATAAAAAGGCATGCCATCTTAAGAACCTCGATAATAATAGAAAATGATGAACCATATCAGATGATATCCGATCAGCTTTCTTTTCCCCTGCCGGTCATTGATTATTCATCCGGACATTCTATAAACGAACAGGACCTATCAATATCAAAAATTATTAGTAACGAACTCAAGCAAAAATTCATCCTCTCCGATTGTCCGCTGTTCCGGAACAAATTGTATAAGTTTGACGATTACACTTATTACCTGATCCTTATTTTTCATCATATTATTATCGATGGTTCTTCGTTGCATTTATTTGTTAAAGAGCTTTTTCAAATCTATAGTAATTTATTACATAATAATCGACAAGTATTGCCACAACCAAAATTTCAATATGCTGATTTTGTGATATGGCAAAAAAAGAGAGTCGAATCCAATCTGCCAATAATTACTAAACAAATAGATTATTGGGTCAATGAATTAAAAAATTCCGGTAATCCGCTTTTATTACCTACCGATAAGCCGCGTCCGGCTATTCAGACATATAACGGAAGTAAATGCTTCTTTAGATTAACACCTGGTCTCTCCAATGATCTTAAATTATTAAGTAAAAAACTCGATGCCACACTTTATATGGTCCTCTTTTCCGCTTTTACCGCGCTACTTTACCGGTATACCGGCCAAACCGGAATTTCAGTGGGCACCCCGTTTATAGGACGGGTAGCGGAGGAATTTTATCATGTTCTAGGACCTTTTATCAATACACTGGTTCTATGTAGCAATATCTCCGGGAATATGGGCTTTAACCAATTGCTGCAAAGTAATAAAAATATCGTAATTAATGCATTTACTAATCACGAGATCCCCTTTGATAAACTGGTGGAGATACTAAAACCTGAACGGGTACAGAACCGGCCGCCCTTTTTTCAGGTCATGTTTAACATGCACACCACTACTTTCTATAATGTTGTAAACCAAGATATCCCAAAAGATTTAGGACTTCAACTGGATCCGGTTAGTTCCGATTCGAGTATGAGCGAGTTTGACCTTTCAGTGGATATTTATAATGATCAGGATTCGATTTTCTTTGTTTTTGAATATAATTCGGATCTTTTTGAAGCCGATACCATGCTAAACATGATGAAGCATTTTCAAAATATACTATCCGATATCGTACGGGAGCCAAGTAAATCTATTGCCGATATAAATCTTCTTTCGGAAAAAGAAAAACGGCAATTGCTGATCGATTGGAATAAAACGGATAAAGTAATCGATGTGCCGTTATTTATACATAAATTGTTTGAAAAACAAGCCTCATTTACTCCAGATAAAATTGCCTGCCTCACTACCGAATATAAAAATTCCTGCAATTGTAACAGTTTATCCTATCAGGAGCTTAATGAACAGGCTAATCAAATTGCTTCATTTTTACGAAAAAAAGTGCCAAATATTAAAGTAAACGTGGGCGTTTTTTTTACGCGATCACTTGCTGCTGTTAAAAGTATTTTCGGAATTATGAAAGCTTCACTTGCTTTTGTTCCTCTTGATCCGAATTTACCCGATGAACGGTTGCTTTATATCCTTAATGACGCCGGTATTAATGTGGTTCTCACCGAAAAGACAATATATGCAAAGCTTAATGATATAAAAGAGAAATATCAATTCGCTTTACTTGAAATAATATGCGTCGATTCAATTTGGGAGGAAATAAGAAACGAACCGAAAAACAATCCGGACTATGAAATGAACCATGAGGATCCGGTTTATGTTCTTTATACATCGGGAACAACCGGTAAGCCTAAAGGAGTGATGATTCCTCACCGGGCGCTGGCAAACCACGCGCTGGCCATTAAAGATAATTTTTCTTTAAAAGAGACTGATCGCGTTTTGCAATTTGCCTCCCTTTACTTTGATGTGGCGTATGAAGAATTTTTCCCTTCCCTGATTAGCGGAGCTGCCGTAATTTTAAGGCCGGATGAGCTTCCCGACACGTTAAGGGATTTTCAAAGCTTAATTAACCGGGAAAAAATTTCGGTTGTAAATATATCTACCTCCTATTGGCGTGAGTGGGTGGAAGAACTAGAGAGTATTCAAACTGATTGGCCCTCAGACCTTCGTTTGGTTATCATTGGGAATGAAAAAGTACCACCCGGGAGTGTTAAAAAATGGTTTGATTGCCTGGGAGAAAAGGTAGTATTAAAGAATGCCTATGGCCTTACCGAGGCCACCATTACTTCTACTATTCATAATTTCAATTCGCAAAATCCGGATAAAGTCGCGATTGGACGACCCATTAATAATGTGAAAATCTATATTCTCGATGATTATCTAAACCCTGTGCCGGTTAATGTTCATGGTAATATTTACATTGGCGGTCAAGGTTTAGCGCTTGGATATCTTAATCTGCCGGATTTGACCGAAGAATATTTCATACCTAATCCTTTTTCCACTAACGAATACCTGTTTATGACCGGAGATCGTGCCAGGTATTTTGCAGATGGATCTCTTGAGTTTCTGGACCGTAAGGATAATCAGGTAAAGATACGAGGATATAGGGTTGAACTCTCGGAAATCGAACATACATTACTTTTAGATCCGCGTATCAAAGAGGCAGCAGCCGTCATTAGCAACGAGCAACCGGCTAACCCGTTATTGATAGCTTTTGTTGTCCTAAAAGAACATACAGTCTTTTTAAAAACGGATATCGTTGCCATGTTAAAGAATAAATTACCTGTTTATATGTTACCATCATCACTTATTATACTGGACGATATGCCGAAAACCGCTTCCGGAAAATTGGATCGCCGGGCCCTGCTGAACCTGGATATTAATTTAACAGAAGTAAATCATAATTTAAGTCCCCTTAAAAAATATAACTCCCTGATTGAAGACCTGCTGATTGAAATCTGGAGTGAACTGTTAGATAAAAAGAACATTCAGCCGACCGATAATTTTTTTGAACTGGGCGGACATTCCATTTTAGCCACCAAACTTTTATCCAGAATATTTAAGATTTTACAATGCGGACTGCCGCTAAAAATGGTTTTTGAAAACCCCACTATTCAACTACTGGCGGAATGTATCAAAAAACAGATCAGTAACACTAACAGCCAAAGAGACGGATTCATTAAACATGATCCTCAAAAAGGCCCCGCGCCGCTTTCATTTGAACAAAACCGATTATGGGTTATTAACCAATTACTTGACGATCGATCCGTTTATAATATGAGCGGGGCTTATCGGATGGATGGTCCTTTGAATACCGCCGCTTTTAAAGAAGCTCTTAATAAAGTAATTGCGCGTCATGGGATCTTGCGGACCGTTATCCGATTAGATGGAGATGTTCCCACTCAACACGTTAAATCCCATATTGATTGCCCGCTAACTATAAAGCATATAAATAGCGAACTGCACTCGTCGGAGCTTATCCGGTTACCTATAAAAGAATGTGTCGAGGGGCCTTTCGATTTGGATAACGGCCCATTACTGCGGATTTTGCTGCTTCGTCTTTCAAATACGGAACATATTACTATTTTTACTTTCCATCACATTATTTTTGACGCGGTTTCTTTTGATATTTTCTTTGTAGAGCTTTCACAATTTTACAAAGCGATTATCGATATGACTGATCCGGCATTACCCGAACTTCCTATCCAATATAGCGATTATGCCTGGTGGCAAAAGGAATGGTTTGATTCCCAAAAATTGGAAGAACAACTTGACTATTGGGAGAAACAATTGGCTGGCGCGCCCGAAGTAATCTCCTTACCTTTAAAACGGCAGCGGCCGCTGGTACAAACTTATAACGGCCGGTGGTTTAATGTGCGTATCGGAACCAAGTTATATCAGGAAATAAAAATGTTAAGCAGAAAACAAGGGGCTACCCTTTTCATGGTATTATTAGCCGCTTTTAAAGTTTTATTAACCCATTATACCGGTCAAAATGATATTGTATTAGGCACTCCAATATCGGGACGTTCCAAGGCCGAGACGGAAAATATAATTGGTTTCTTTATTAACAGCCTGGTTATCAGGGCTGAGCTTTCACTTGGTGAAACCTTTTTACAATTCTTAAAAAGAATTCGTGAGATTACAGTAAAAGCATATTC
>JBJKPO010000184.1:0-8520 GCA_046706235.1 Bacillota bacterium
CATTATGCCATCTGGAGTATTTTTGCAATGCGCTAAGTTGTTCGGTCAATGCCTTTTCAGCGGCGACTTGTATTTTTTGATCAATTGTCAGCCGTAAATTATCCCCCGGCACCGGATCCCGGTTTTCTAGCAAAGATGGCCGGCCGTGGATATCGACCTCAAAAATTTTGCCGCCTTCGATGCCGCGCAAATATTGTTCGTAGGTCCGTTCCAATCCACTTTTGCCGATAATGTCTCCCAAGCTGTATTTGTCTTTCAACTTGCTTAATTCCTGAGGGTTAATCTCCCGGATATACCCAAAAAGATGGCAGGCTAATTCTCCAAACGGATACGAGCGGACCGGAACTTCATCCACTTCCACCCCCGGTAAATTAAATTTTGCTTCCAGAAGCTTCATTACCGTAACCAGATCGACGTCTTTGGCAATCGGCATATATTGAAAAGGGTTCGGCGGAAAACGGGGATCGGGTTTGAGCTTTTCCAGTATGGTTTCTTCCGGAACCTTCAAAATTCGGCAAAGTAATGAAAGTACTTCCGGTTTTTTCTTGATATCGTTTGGCACAACGGAGACATTGTGAGAGTAACGGCTGGTAGCCAATATCTGTCCGTTCCGATCATAAAAAATACCCCGGGGAGCATTAATTTTAATCTTCCTGGTTTGGATCGCCCTGGATTTAACCATATTTGCGGCCCCTTCCATAATCTGAAGAAACCAGATCCGCACCAATAAAATTCCAAAAATAATCATTACCAGGCCGGCCAAAAACTTAAATTTCTGTTCCAATTTTTTCTCCCGAATTACTTTGCTCTTTCAGCCAGAAACCGCTCCAGCTTTAGCATAAAATGATAAATAAGCGGCGCTAAAAGCGCATTTAATAATGCCAATGGTAAAATGATAATTAATAAGTTATACCAAATATCGATATTAGCCTTAAAAGCGGTAAACATGATTATGTTAAACGACTCACAAAAAAACGCCCCGATAAAAACGGCCAGCGCCGGTACTAAGAAGTTATCTTTAAAGATATTTTTTTCCATAAATCCGGCGCTGAAACCTGCAATCATTTTGGAAAGCGCGCTGACCCCAATAATTCCACCCGATAATAAATCAACAAAAAAACCGGCTCCCAGTCCAAAAAGTAATCCTTGGTCGGGTCCGCGTAATAGTCCATAAGAAATAGTCATAATCAAGACTATATCAGGAGTGATTTGCGGTGGAATATGAAGCGCGGCCAACCAGGTGGCCTGAACCACCACTCCCAAAATCACCCAGATACTAAGGATTAGGAACCGCATTTTTTAAACCTCCGGGACGTGGCTCCGATGGGAGTTCTCTTTTTTTCTTAATTACATAAACGATTTCCAACCTTCCCAATTTCACTACCGGTTTTAAATAAGCTTTAGTTACCATATTGTTCATTCGTTGAATGATGTAAACCACTCTCCCTATGGGGAGCCCCCTGGGAAAAATTTCACTGGTTTCTGAAGTAACGATCAGATCACCTTTTCGTAAATCGCTAAAATAATTATCAATCGCCGGTTGAACCGTACACTCTCCCCGGTGATCGCCACCGGTTACAAATACTATATCCCTGGTTCGTTGCACAATTCCTCCGATATAGTTACCCTGACGGGGATCTGTAATCATGATTACTTCCGCGGTTCTGGCCCGAACTTCACCAATTCGTCCCACCACTCCTTCGGTAGCGATTACTGCCATATTTTTTTTGATCCCATCCTTACGTCCTTTATTAATAACTACCGAACAGTTCCAATTACTAGGGTTAACCGATATAATTTCGGCGCTGGCTAATTGATGAGGTTGACCGGCCATGAACTGTAACGCGTCACGCAATCGTTTGTTCTCGGCTTTAAGAGCATCAAATCCGATTTGATTGGCTTTTAAATCGTTCAGAACGTTTTTGAGACGGTCATTTTCAGCTTTTAATTGAGCCAATTTGGTAATAGTCCGTAAACTGTCTTCCATCATCCTGCCCAAGTAATTAAAGCTACTTTCCAGCGGCACCATTGCCGTATTTAAAAAATACTCAATCTTTCCTTCATGGGCTCTTTGGTGCGAAGTCGCATAAATTACCCAAGTGGCAAGGAGCAGGATTAAAGCAATTTTTAATATCATCCGGTTCATAAAAAATTGAAACAAAAATAGGTCACCTTCCCGGAAGTACGTAACGATTCTATTAATAATTATGCCATTTTCTTGTTGGAAATCAATACTTTCTTTAAATCATGATAATTTCGTTCCAACGCGATACCGGTTCCCCGGGCGACACAGGTTAAAGGATCCTCAGCCCTTTGAACCGCCATCCCGGTTTCCTCGGTTAATAAACGGTCGATTCCCTTTAATAATGAACCGCCGCCCGCTAAAATAATCCCTTTATCCAATATATCCGCGGCTAATTCCGGCGGAGTCCGTTCAAGCGTCATTTTCACCGCTTCTACGATCCCGGAAATCGGTTCCGATAAAGCTTCTTGAACCTCATGCGTGGTAATGGCAATCGTCTTGGGTAACCCGGTTAACAGATCGCGACCCCGGACGTCCATACTATGCTCTTTACCGTCCGGATACGCGGAACCGATTTCCTTTTTTATTTCTTCCGAAGTTCTTTCGCCAATCATTAAATTGTAATGCCGCTTGATATGTTGACCAATCGCCTCATTCATCTCATCACCGGCAACCCGAAGCGAACGGCTGGAAACGATACCTCCGAGCGAAATAACCGCAACTTCGGTCGTACCGCCCCCAATATCCACAATTAGGTTTCCAGTGGGTTCTTCCACGTTCAATCCCGCTCCAATCGCGGCCGCCATTGGTTCCTCGATTAAAAAAACTTCCCGGGCGCCTGCTTGCAATCCAGCATCCATAACCGCCCGTTTTTCTACTTCAGTCACTCCGGAGGGAACTCCGATGATTACGCGGGGCGCCAGAATACCGACATTCTTTGCCGCTTTATTAATAAAATAACGCAACATCTTTTCGGTTACTTCAAAATCGGCAATGACACCGTCTTTCATCGGTCGCACGGCTATAATATTACCGGGAGTTCGTCCCACCATTTGTTTGGCCTCATTACCAACCGCAAAAATCATATTGGTTTCTTTTTCAATAGCTACCACAGTCGGTTCCTGCAGTAAAATACCCCGCCCTTGGACATAAACCAAAGTATTGGCGGTTCCAAGGTCAATACCCATATCTTTGGCGAAACGTCCCAATAACGATTTAAACATGCAACTTTTCCTCCCAGTTTGTAATCTACTTGATTCTGAAATATGTAAGATTTGGAAGCTAATAACGGGAGGAATACTAGATTACTTAATTCAATCTTTGTTCTTTCAAACTCAGATAACGGTTGTCACCGAATATAATGTGATCCACAATCGGAATCCCCAATATCTCACCGGCATTTTGCAACCGCGTCGTCAATAAAAGATCATCTTGGCTGGGTGACGGATCACCGCTCGGATGATTATGAGCTAGAATAATACCGGCGCTGCTCATTTTTACCGCTTCTTTGAAAACCTCCCGGGGATGCACCGGCGAGGAGTTCAAAATTCCAATCGCGGTAGTTTCCACTTTTAAAACTTGATTTTTCGCATTTAAATGAACTACTTTAAAGTGTTCCCGGTCTAAATCCAAAAAACTAACTTTTAATAAATCGTAAATATCTTGAGGTTTTTTAATTAACGGCAACTGAACCGCATTGGTGGTTAAAACCCGGCCTCCGAGTTCAAAAGCGGCTTTAAGTTGGATTGCTTTAATCAGTCCCACTCCGGGGTAAGCGGAAATCTCGGTTAAGGATGCCTTTGCCAAGCCACGTAAATCTTTAAAAGCTAACTGCAACTCTTCCGCCATATCAAGCGCGGTCTGACGAACCGTACCGGTTCGTAAAATAATCGCGATAAGTTCGACAGCCGATAAATTTTCCGCTCCATTATGAATCAGCCGCTCCCGCGGCCGTTCTTCCAATGGTAAATCTTTAATCCGCGCCCGGACCCGCGGTATCGGATTGCTTTTTCCGGTTTGATCCTTCAAACAACGTTCTCCCACCATCGCACCTCACCAAATGGAGACTCCGAATCCTTGAAGCATCATTACCAACTTGGCAATCGGAAGTCCTACCACATTAAAATAACAACCTTTGATTTCCTCAACTAAAACCGCGCCTTTGCCTTGAATCCCATAACCACCCGCTTTATCAAACGGTTCCTTGGTTGCCACGTACGCTCTGATTTCATTTTTATCTAAAGAACGAAATTTGACCTCGGTCATTTCGTAATCAACCTTTTGTTCCCGGGTGGAAACATCAATTAAAGCTATGCCGGTAAATACTTGGTGCGTTTTATCGCTTAAGTTCGAAAGCATTTTTACCGCTTCATCGGATCCCGATGGTTTTCCCATCATTCGACCCTCTAGAAATACCACTGTATCCGCTCCGATAATTAAACCGGAGGATATGGTTTCCGCCACCTGCCTTGCTTTATTTAAAGCGTGTTCTTTAACCAGTAATAAAGGATCGCCGAACAATTGATTTTTTTCCGAATAAAAACTGGGTATAATTTTAAAATCAAGGCCAATCTGCTTTAAAAGTTCCGCCCGGCGAGGCGAATTTGAAGCTAAAATGAGTTCCATAGTTTCCTGATTCCACAAAAAGAATATAAAATCCTTTCGAAATTATAAAAGCCAATTGATTTTATCTGGAATTACAGTTAAAAAATTACATTGTTAACACTGGTTCCATTTCCTTACCAATATTTTGTTGAACAAAACTAATTATTTTTTCTCGATCCGCATTATTAATATTAACAAAACGCATTCGTATAAATAAATCATTCAGCTTGTCCATTTCACTACCGGAATTTACCAACTCAACCCGGGAAATAATTTTACCCATCGGCAACACAAATTGACATTCATATTCTCCGGATTGAACTTGAGCCATTGATGATATTTTTTGAATTTTAAGTCCTCCAGCGCTGATATCTCTTATAAACCCTGTAATCGGCTTTTTCAATGAGGAATTTGAAATCGAAACCAGCATCGCTTTTGTTTTAATTCGTGTATAGGCGCGTTGTTCCACCAAAATAATCACTCCTTTTATTTCCAATACTAATTATCTTATATTATATAAGATTATGGTTGAATAATCTATTACGAATCAATAAATTTTTTATTGCAGAGTGTCATTTGAAATTTCTATTGATTTATTAATTACTCCCCTCTAAATCCAATCATTAATTTCCGGGATCGCGGACCGTCAAATTCACAAAAATAAATTCCCTGCCAGGTTCCTAAGGCCAACTTCCCCCGAATTATTGGAATAAAACATGAAAATCCAACCATAGCCGCCTTAAGATGCGCATCGGAATTGCCTTCAGAATGCCGGTAATCTCCAATTCGAGGTACAAGCTTGGCCATACTGGTTAATATATCCCTGACAACATCCGGATCGGCATTTTCGTTAATTGTTATTCCGGCCGTAGTATGCGGAACATATAAATAACATATTCCATCGATTATCAAGTTCCGTTCCAACTCCGCGACCACCTGAAAAGTAATATCCATGAATTGTTCCCGCTGTTTGGTTTTAATTAAAACTTCCCGCCAAATATGAACCAGCTCCACTTCCAGTGTATTCTATATTTAACAAACCTTAATTTAGCGCATCACTACTTATTAACCAGCGATGCGACAAAATCTATGATGCTGTATTAATATTGGATATTCCGGACCGTACCTGAAAAATGAACCGCACCATAATAATCCGAACGATAAAAAAACCCCCTTTGGTAGGAGGTTTTAGTTGTTTATTTATCCCGGTTTGCTTGAAAACAGTCACGGCAATATACCGGTCGATCTTCGCGCGGTTTAAACGGAACCTGGGTTGTTACACCGCAACTGGCGCACACGACCTCATGAAACTCACGCGGGCGATTGGAGTTCTTTTGTTTTCGGTCGTCGCGACAGGTCTTACACCGTCGTGGTTCATTGGTAAATCCTCGGCTGGCATAAAATTCCTGTTCACCCGCGGAAAAAACAAATTCGGATCCGCAATCACTACAAACTAAAGTCTTGTCGGTAAATTCCACTTAAATCCCCTCACTTAAACTTCTAGAATAATTTACCCAAAAACAACTTCATTTTAATTATCGGCTATTTGTAAGAAAGTATTAATAAAAATTCTCGACCTCATTATATCATCAGCTCTCCGAAAAAACAAGCTGTTTATCATTTGACTTTTTACTACCGTCAATATTTATATCGGTTATTTTTAAAATTTCAGTAGTCATTATTACATTTTTTTACCTTCAAATTGAACCAATAACTTGATTTGGTTCATTAAATCCTCGAATTCGAGTAAATCAAGCGATTGTTCACCATCACTCAAGGCATTGGCCGGGTCAGGATGAACTTCGATCAATAATCCGTCGGCACCGGCCATAAGCGCCGCTTTGGCCATTGGAACCACTAACTTCCGTTTACCGGTGCCGTGACTCGGATCAACGATTACCGGCAAATGAGATAGGTTCTTTACCAGGGGAATCGCGCTTAAATCCAATGTATTTCGCGTCGCTGTCTCAAAGGTCCGGATACCACGTTCACAAAGTATTACAGCGGTATTTCCCTCAGACATGATATATTCGGCGGCCATTAGCCACTCTTCGATCGTAGCCGCCAATCCTCTTTTCAAAAGGACCGGTTTCGGTTGACGTCCTACTGCCCGTAATAGGCCGAAATTTTGCATATTGCGGGCGCCAATCTGAATAATATCCGTGTATTCCGTAACTATATCAAGCTCGGTCAAATTCATCAACTCAGTCACAACCGGAAGTCCGTTTTGGATGCCGGACTTGGAAAGTAAGCGCAACCCTTCCTCTTCCAGTCCTTGAAAACTATATGGCGATGTCCTTGGTTTAAAAGCCCCTCCGCGCAGTCCCTTGGCGCCGGCTTTTTTTAAACCTCCGGCTACTGTAAACATCTGGGTTTCGCTTTCCACGGCGCAAGGCCCGGCAATGACCGCAAAATACCCCTTGCCAATCTTCAAAGCGCCGGTTTCGATTATCGTGCCTTCCGGCCTGGCTTCCTTGGCGGCCAACTTATACGGACTCAAAATCGGAATTACCTTCTCAACTCCAGGGATATTTTCCAAGAAATGAAAATCAACCCGCCGTTTATCGCCAACCGCACCGATAACTCTTTTTTCAACACCCTGAATTACATTCAACTGGAAACCCCAGTCTTCCAATTTTTTACATAAATAGTCCCATTGTTCATTAGTGATCGTTTTGTTGGTGACAATTACCATTTATATCCCTCCCGTTAAATAAATTAACCCCCGCTTACCCCGTATTTTGGGGCGAAGCGTGGGTTTGATTCGCGGTACCACCCAATTTAACCGGTATTATAAGCAACCGAAAACACAAACTTAAACGATTTTTAAATCCCGGCTATCTCTATCAGGCACGGAATTACTCAATGCCTTGTCCCTTGTATCGGTGGGCTCCCGGACCAACCTACCGGCTTCATCGCCAAAATGCGACTCAATTTTTACGCCTTCAGAGGTCTACTCATAAGGGAACTTCCCGGGGGCCGTTCCAAAAGGGGCTTGCAGCCGGCGGCCCTTTCTCTCTCATGGCGCATGCTTCCCGGTACTTTTCTTAATCATCGCGTTAAAATATTTAAATAAATTGTAGCATGTAGGTTTTATTTATGTCAATATAGGCGGAAGTCAAATACTTTTATAATTATCCTATTCCTCTTTACTTTTTCACTTTTTCCAACAATTGTAACGGATTCTTCCAAAGCGCGATATCCGCCTCCGGCTCCGCCAGTCCGGCCCCTAACGCCACGACCCTGGCCCAGCTTTCCGTTAATAAATTACTCGGGGAATGGGTATCGGAATTGATTAAAAAATTTACTCCAACCTCCCGCCCCAGCTTAACTACATGGCCATTACCGACATTATGACCATTCCGGGCCGTCACTTCAATAAAAATACCGTTTTTTACCGCCAACTGAGCTTCTTGAATGGTTAACAATCCCGGATGAGCCAGAATGTCGACCTCCGGGCAGGACACCGCAGCCAGGTTCGTTCCCGGTTCCACCGGTTCCACCAGTGTCTCTCCATGTACCACCACCAGTTCCGCCCCGGTCTTACGAGCCTCAATAGCTAAAGTCGCGATACTTCCCGCCGGGACATGGGTTAATTCCACTCCCGGGATGACGGTGATATCCCAATTTTGTTCGGCCAACCGGCATTCATCAATTAATTCCGCAATCACTCTTTTAAAATTTCCGGGACCCACGTGATCGGTTACAGCAATCGCCCGGTAACCATTAACTACGGCTCTCCGGATTAATTCAACCGGTAAAAGTTCTCCATCACTTAAAAACGAATGAGTATGAAAATCGTAAACCATGATGCCCCCCTCTAATCAGCAAAATTAAACCGCTAAGCTTTAATTTAATGTCCACTGTCTACTGTTTTATGTCGAATTTCTAAT
>JBJKPO010000185.1:0-5706 GCA_046706235.1 Bacillota bacterium
CGGGAGAAGAATGAGATATTGCGCCAGGCCCGCGCCGAATCACGGGAGATTTTATTGGAAGCCAGGCGGGAAAGCGAAAATCTGTTGCGGCAATTACGGGAGGCCAACCTTGACGATCTTCCTAAAATTGTTAACGAAGCCAGAATTAAGATTACCAGTGATTTAACCAAATTAGAGATGGAGATTGTCGAACCGGCACGGGAAAGCCGGACCGATCCCTCTTTGTTAAAAGCAGGAAGCCTGGTCCGATCTCTGTCTTTAAACCAAACCGGACTCATTATCGAAATAAATGGTGATAACGCCTTGGTTCAAGTCGGAATCATCAAGGCCAATTTACCGCTCTCCGATTTGGAATTAATTCAGGAGAAAATGGTCAGCATGAAAACCGGATTCCGTAAAAGCGGTCCTACCGGCCTTGATACGGCTCAAAATATTTCCGCCGAGATTAATGTGCTGGGATTAACGGTTGACGAGGCTTTGTATCAATTGGACAAGTATTTGGACCAAGCTGTTTTAGCCGGGTTACGCCGTTTCCGGATCGTGCACGGCAAAGGAACCGGCGCGCTCAGGCAGGCAATCCAGAGCTACCTGAAAAACAACCCGACGGTAAAATCGGCGCTGATTGCCGGGCAGAATGAGGGAGGATTGGGAGCTACGGTGGTGGAATTGAGGGAAAACTAGATAAATCTTTTTTTCCTAAGGAATACCGATTAATCTTTTATTCCTAAGGAATACCGATTAATCTTTTATTCCTTGTGCACATTACAGTATTCCGTCGGTTCCTCGCCCTCGGGAAACATTTCAACCGTTACCTGATCCGGGGGGCAATTATCGGTAGCCAGCAAGCCGCTGGCGGAGCAAATTTTTACCACCACCATTTTCTTTTTAACGGCTTTAGGAGTTGGATTGGATTGAGTGGTGGGAGTAAGATTGGGTAGAGTAATGGGGATACTTGATGGCTGAGGAATAGTAGGATTATTTATATTGCTGTCCGCCGGACTTGGTTGTTCCACAGCGCCATCCTGGTGAAGATGACAGTAAACCGTGGGTTCGGTTCCCGCCAAATAAGTTTCATACACAACTTCCGGACAATTTGGCGTGGCTAGTTCCCCGCTTTTAGGACATATTTCGACACCGGAAACAATTCCGGGAGGCACGATAAAATCGGAAGCCGGGGTGCCGGTGAGGGCCTTTTTTATGAATTTACCCCAGATACCGGCGGCTGTTCCGCTGCCTAATGGGATATTATTGATTTTCACCGCGGTATTTTGGGCGTCGTTTCCAATCCAAACCGTAGCCAGCAAATCAGGGGTATAACCGACAAACCAAGCGTTGGTATTATTGCTGGTGGTACCTGTTTTACCGGCGGCGGGGCGATCCAGCATAGCGGCCCGGCCGGTACCTCTAATTATTACTCCTTTGAGCATATCGGTAACCAAATAAGCGGTAGCCTCCGGGATGGCTACTTGTTTATGCGGATGATCCGAAAAAATGATATTACCATCGGAATCTTTTACTTCTAAAACCGCAATCGGCTCCGCGTAAATACCTTGATTGGCAAGAGGAGTATACGCGGACGCCAGTTCAATTGGAGTAACGCCATGGGTTAATCCGCCCAAAGCCAGCGATGAATAATTAAGGTCATTTCGTAAATCCTTACTGCTTAAGACTAGGCTTTTTAGTCCCATTTGCCGGGCATATTTAATGACCCGGCTAGCGCCAAGACTATCCACCAGCTTAATGGCAATGATGTTGATGGAATTTTCCAGCGCAGCTCGCAATGAAATTTCGCCACGGAAAATTTTATCGTAATTAGTGGGTTTATATTCGCCCTGGGGCGTATTAAACGATAACTCTTCATCCACCAAGATCGTGCTCGGGGTATATTCCCGGCTATCAATCGCCGCGGTATAAACAAACGGTTTCATGGTCGAACCCGGTTGACGGTTGGAAGTAGCCCGGTTAAGCTGAGTATTGCCATAGTCGCGTCCTCCAACCATCGCTTTGATATAACCGTCACGGGGATCCAGAGCTACTAAACACATCTGGGGTTGAAGCACATTATTGGCATCCGGTTTGCCGCCCGTTAAACCGGCAACCGCCTCTTCCGCCGCTTGTTGTATATTGGGATCAATTGTAGTGTAAATTGAATAACCGCCGGTTTGTAAAGCATCCTCTTCCACAATTCCATGTAAACGTTGAATAATATAATCAACAAAATAGGGGGCGCGCCGTTTAATCGCCGATAACGGAATGACATCCAGCGGCTTTTTATTGGCCGTTTCGGCTTGTTCGCTGGTAATAGTGCCGTATTTAACCATCTGATCGAGCACTAAAGCCCGGCGTTCCTTGGATGCATGGGGATTTCGATATGGTGAATATCCGGTGGGATTTTTAGGGATGCCGGACAACAAGGCAATTTGATGTAATTGTAATTCGGATACGCTTTTACCGAAATAAAAACGTGACGCCGCCTCTACTCCGTAAGTTCCATGTCCAAAACAAATTTGATTGAGATAACGTTCCAGTATTTCATCCTTGGTATAATTCCGTTCAATGCTGATGGCCAGGAATACTTCTTGAATTTTACGGGTGATGGCTTTTTTTTGGGTTAACAAAACATTCCGGGCTAATTGTTGAGTGATAGTGCTTCCGCCCTCGATGTAACCGCCGCCGCGGAGGTCTACCCAAATCGCTCTGGCGATTGCTTTAAAATCAATGCCGGAATGTTCGTAAAAACGGTTATCTTCTACATCGATAACAGCTTTTTTTAATAAATCGGGGATTTTCTGCAAGGGTATTTCCAGTCTGTTTTCCACAAATAACCTGGTATACTCCTTATTATTTACATCATAAATGATAGTGGCCGTTTTGGGTGGATGTAAATTTAACAAATTATTATTGGAGCTGATAATTAAAACCAGAATAAATCCAAATAACACACCGGTAATCAAAGCGACCAAAATAATGATTTTATTAAATTTCATGGTACGAAACGACTGAAAAAACGAATTATTATTGGAAAAAGACATTTTTCCTCCTCAAGGCAACTTATTTATTTCCCCAAAGTCGAGCCTGGAGAACCCAAACCGGTATCACGGTATCACTTAAATTTTAATATCAATATTTTTACATTCAAATCGTAATTCCTCTAATTTTTTAGATGGGATTTGCATAGAAAAATTTTTCCGCTTTTATACTTACCCCAGCGCTTTTTAAACTCCTTAATTCGTATTATCGGCTAAATAATATAATAACTTGAAGTTATCATTCATATTAATAGGTTGAGGCGATCATAATGCGGTTTAATATGAAAAAACGAATCATGAATTTCCAAGTTCCCCCTTATCGCAAACGATTGGTATCTTCCTTAATCACACTGGGTATTTTATTTTTATTGTCGGTAGTTATGTTTTACATCATCGACTTTAGAATTCGGCCTACTTTATTGCATCTGGCTCTGGTAAAGGCGGAGCAAATCGCCACTCAATCGATTAATCAAGCGATTCGTTCCGACATTTCACCGAATATTCAATATCAAAATTTAATCAATATCATTTTTAACCGGGATGGTAAAATTGCAATGATTCAACCTAACACCGGTGAAATTAACCGGATTGCCTCCGAAGCCACTCTGGCTGTTCAAAAAAAATTACAGAATCTTCCCAAGGAGAATATTAAAATTCCATTGGGACAAATTATCGGTTCGAAGATCATGGCCGGATTTGGACCGGAACTCCCGGTCGAAGTTCTACCGGTTGGATTTGTGGAAAGCGCGATCAGAGATCGTTTCGATTCCACCGGAATCAATCAAGTGCGTCACCGGATTTATGTCACGGTAAAAGCTACCATAAAAATGGTTATACCGTTAATCAGCAAAGAAGTTAAGGTAAGTACCGATATTCCATTGGTGGAAGCGATTATCGTCGGAGATGTTCCCAATGTTTTAATGGGGAACGGGGGAATCGTACTTCCGGTGCCGGAGCGGAAATAAACTTTTTTTGCAGGGAATCCGTTATGTATAGCGAATGATGATTTTGTATTAATAGAACTTTGATAAAGTCTAATTTATTCACGGGAGCATCACAGTCCTCACTCCGCAAGCGGTGTGTTTGCAAAAAAGTGCCCGTGTTTAAATTGAACACGATGAAACCAAGGTCTCGTAAGAGAAATTTCGTAAGAAGCGGACTTTTTCACAACACTTTTAATAGAATTGAGAAAAGTAAGGAGAATAAATGAAAGTCCCACCTGAGTTTTTACGTTATTTCGAGTTGGCCCGGGGGTTATATCAGACCGGGCCTTCACATGATTTTTCACATATCGAACGTACTTTTACTCTGGCGCTACGAATTGGGGAACAGGAGGGTGCTGACTTGAACATTTTGGGCATAGCGGCGTTGTTTCACGATTTGGCCAGGGATGAAGAGTCGGAAAGCCTTGGAAAAATTTGTCATGCAACCGCCAGCGCGGCCCGCGCCCGGAAAAAATTAACGGAATTCGGCATGGAACCTTTTAAAATCGAGGCGATTAGTAATTGTATTGCGACTCACCGTTTCCGTGACGATAATTTGCCCAATAGTATTGAAGGAAAATGTCTTTACGACGCTGATAAACTTGATTCGCTGGGAGCGGTGGGAGTTGCCAGGGCTTATTTATGGCTGGGTGAACGGGGCGGTACGGTATATGTGGAACGGGAACAATGGGAAAAAACCAATTTTAACAGTAATCTTCCCGGTGAAGATTCGATGCAGCGGGAATGGCATATAAAACTCCAATATGTAAAAGATAAATTATATACTGAAACCGCCCGTAAAATTGCGGAAAAACGCAATACAACCATGAATGAATTTTTGAAAATATTGGAACGTGAAGTAAACGGGCTGGAATAAATCAATTATTACTCCGCGATTGAACCTAATATTCAAAATATAAACTACCGTTAATGACAATGTTTTTTGGATATAGTTAATCACGGAGCAATCGGAAGGATGGCGATATTGATGGCGATTAACTGGCCAATGGCACAAGCAGAATTGATTAAGGTACTTACCGATCTTATCGGGATAAATACGACCAATCCGCCGGGTAATGAAATCCAGGCGGCGGTTTATCTTAAGGAATATCTAGAAAAAGATGGAATTAAATCCGCAATTTACGAATCTGCTCCAGGCCGGGGAAATTTAGTGACGCGTTTCCCGGGGACCGGTAATTGTAAGCCGTTAATTTTACTTGCTCATTTGGATGTCGTCGGGGCGAATCCCGGCCAATGGACTAAAGACCCATTCAGCGGCACCGTTCATGATAATTATCTTTGGGGGCGTGGCGCGCTGGATATGAAGGGCATGCTGGCCATGGAGTTATTAACGATATTATTGTTAAAACGAAATGGATATGCTCCGCAACGCGATATTTTTTTAGTTGCGGCCGCGGATGAAGAGGCTGGCGGAGTCTACGGGATGGAATGGCTGATGAAGCAATCGATTCCAGCGTTAAAAGAGGCCGAATATGTAATTAACGAAGGAGGTGAAGGAGCCATTCGGGATGGTATTCCAGTTTATTCCTGCCAAAATGGTGAAAAGGGAATTCTATGGACTAAATTATCCGTAACAGGGACTCCCGGACATGCCTCCATGCCGTCGGGTGATTATGCGATTTTGGCGTTGACAAAAGCGTTGAACCGGATTTGCCGATATAAAATGCCTCTTA
>JBJKPO010000186.1:0-8057 GCA_046706235.1 Bacillota bacterium
GGATTTTAGCCCCAGCGACAATTAATAGTATGCCACCCAATTTAACAAAGTTGAAAGGAATCTGGGCCATTCCGAATAAACCAAAATGATCGATACAGTAAGCGGTCAATAATTGAGCTCCAATAATTGCGGTGGTAGCCACCCCAACTCCTAATTTAGGAATGCTGAAGACAACCCCAAATACAATGGCTACTCCCAACGGCCCCCCCAACCATGCATACCAGGGTACGCTACTCAACTTGGATAAATTGCCGTTTCCCCATAGTAATAATAAAATTCCGGCAGTAATTGTTCCAATTAAATGAACGCTGAAAGTGCCTTCAAGCAAACCGATAATTTTGGCGCTGATGCTGTTAAATGTTCCCTGGATTGCCATCAAACTTCCCGCTAACGCCGCCAATAACAAAGATATTATTTTCCCGTTAATATTCAATTTTTAACCATTCACCCTTTATACTCTACTCTTCACTCTTAATACTTTACTCTTTAATCTTTATTTTAGTTTGCCAAAAATAACGATACATATCCCCCGGTTACCGGCGCATAAAATGGTACAAATACAACCGGCGGAGTTTTGTAATGGAGATCATTATCGCCACTATCCTGGGTTTTATGGTCGGCATCCTCGGCACCTTGACCGGTGGGTTACCGATTCTTTACCAAAAAAAAACCACACCGGTAAAACAAGGGTGGTTATTGGGATTTTCAGGCGGGATCATGATTGCGGTTACATTCCTCGATCTCTGGCCCGAAGCCTGGTATTTCGGGGGGTGTCTTCCCACTATATTGGGAACGGGATTGGGCCTATTAATGGTTGGATGTTTTGATCCATTTCTCCAACTGATACCCTGGTACCGGAAACAGAAATTATCAAAAGCAACCAGGGTTGGAGTCTTACTCGGAATGGGGATCGGCTCCCATAATTTCCCCGAGGGAGTTGCTTTGGGCACCACCTTTATTGCCAATCCGGCGATAACCGGCTGGTTAGGCTTGGCATTATTAATGGCTATTCATAATATTCCCGAGGGAATGGTCATGTCATCAGCCTTTAAACTGGGAAGAGTTCGCGCGATAACCACCATATTCGCCTTAATCATGGTTGAATTGCCAATGGCGATCGGCAGCGCCATCGGTGCGTTTATAGGACAGATCTCAGCCCGAATGATCGCATTATCCCTTGGTTTTGCCGGTGGCGCCATGTTTTTATTGGTGGTTAAGGAGTTATTGCCGATGGCGCGCAAATTATCCGGTTTTTTAGGGGTGGGGACCGGTTTTGGAACGGGCTTCCTCCTTGGAGTGGCCTTAGTCAATCTTATTCATTAATTATACCTTTATTTAGCGGTGTCGTCTTTACCGGATGCCGTTTTTTTATATAAAATACCATATTCAATACTATCAACCAGAGCTTCCCACGAGGCTTCAATCAAGTTCTCGGAAACTCCGACGGTCCCCCAGGAGGTTTCCCCGTCCGTGCTTTGAATTAAAACCCGGACTTTGGCGGCGGTCCCCCGTTGTTCGTCCATGACCCGTACTTTATAGTCGGTCAAATTAATATCGGTAATCTCAGGATAAAAACGAAGTAAAGCTTTACGTATTGCCGAGTCCAGCGCGTTTACCGGCCCATCTCCTTCAGCGGCGGTAATTTCATATTCATTGCCCACTCCTACTTTAATGGTGGCTTCCGAAAAGACCGGTTGATCCCCGCGTTTTTCGACAATAATCCGAAAACCTTCCAGATTGAATGCTTTTTCATACAAATTAAAGGTCTTTTTAATCAATAATTCGAATGAGCCTTCCGCGGTTTCAAATTGATAGCCCAAATTCTCCAGTTCTTTAATCTTATTGGTAAGAGCAATAACCTTGGGATCGTCCTTTTTGGTTTTAGGAACGATGCTCTTCACTTTACTTAAAATTGTACTGCGGCCTGCTTGTTCCGAAAGCAAAAAACGGCGCCGGTTTCCAACTTGCTCTGACCGAATGTGTTCCAATGTTAAAGGATTTTTAACCATCGCGTCGACATGAGTCCCTGCTTTATGGGCGAAAGCGCAAGCGCCAACAAAAGGTTGCCGCTCATCGTGATGCAAATTAGTCATTTCCGAAATAAAGTGAGATGTTTCCGTCAATAAGGGCAATTTCTCCGTGACTGTGGACTCATACCCCAATTTTAAAATGATAATCGGGATCAAACTCGATAAATTGGCATTACCGCAACGTTCCCCGTATCCGTTGAAGGTGCCTTGTACTTGAACGGCCCCGGCTTGGACCGCCATTATCGATGAGGCCACCGCCACTCCGGAATCATTATGAAAGTGAACTCCAAGCGGAACGGATACTTCCTGTTTAATCCGGTTAAACATATCCACTATTTCCAGGGGCAATGAACCGCCATTGGTATCACATAAGACGATCGTCGAGGCGCCGCCCCGCAAAGCAGCTTTAATTGTTTCCAGCGCATATTCCGGATTCGCTTTATACCCATCGAAGAAATGCTCGGCATCGTAAATAACTTCCCGGTTATTTTGCTTTAAATAAGCCACCGAATCCTCAATAATATTCAAATTATCGGCTAAGCTTACCTTTAAGACCTCCAGCGCGTGCAGATCCCAGCTCTTCCCAAAAATAGTCACCACTTCGGTTCCCGTGGCTAGTAAATCATTCAATGTCTTATCCGAACGGGCCTCATTATAAGCTCTTCGAGTGCTGCCGAACGCAGTGATTTTGGCGTGTTTTAAATCTAACCGGGATACCGCTTTATAAAACTCAAGATCTTTCGGGTTTGAACCGGGCCAACCCCCTTCAATATAATTAATACCCAACTCATCAAGCTTCCTGACGATCCGTAGTTTATCCTCGACAGAAAAATATACACCTTCACCCTGAGCGCCATCCCGTAAGGTAGTATCATAAAAACTAATTGCCGGCACCCGGATCACCCCCTAAAATAATAATAATAATGAGCTTTTCTTGAAAACCATCATATCTATAGTCAATTAACTTGGCATAGAACATGAAAATATTAATTTGAATTTATTTTATCCTTACCTAAAATGATTGTCAATTAAAACTTTAAAAACCGGTTCGGCACCAACCGTTTATTTCAAACATAAATTATTCGGAAAGGCCAATTAATTTAAGCATGGAGGTATCACGAGTGCGGTTCCGGATTGTAAACGTTGAAAAACTCCCATTGGGAACAAGAGTATTACGCACCGGCGCCAAAGGAGATGATGTAAAAAGCCTGCAAGATTTGTTGGTAAAGGATGGTTTTTATTTTGGTAAAAGCGATGGGGTTTTTGGGCCGTTAACCGAGGAAGCGGTCCGGTTGCTGCAACGGACTTTTAAGTTGCGGATCGATGGGATCGCCGGTAATGAGTCAATTGCCGTTTTAAAAAATCCTTCCCGGAAAACTGGCCGGATTATTTATACCGTGAAAGCCGGAGACAATTTGCACGCTATCTCCCGGAAGTATAAAGTTAATTCCTCTGCCTGGCAAGGAATTTCCGGTTATGGCAACCCGCAAAGTCATATTTATCGAGGAATGCGGCTTTTATTGCATGAAAAAGCCTTGTTTTGGTGGGATGAACCCCCAGCCAAAAATATTTTAGAGCACATTCCGCAAACCCAATCCCCTATCGGTAAATCAAAAAAAGATTTCCGGGATCAAATCCGGGCTACCGGAACCATCCGGCAAGGCTGGACCATTGAAAAGAGCGGAGAACTTATCTGCCGTAATGACCCGTCGCAGCTGTCCGGTCAAGTCTATTGGACCATTGACGCGGAGTCCGAAGTTTGGACTAAAGTCTTCAGTTCCCAAAATTTCAAGTCAAAATTAGAACTCCAACTGTTAAAATTGAAGTCGTTTAAAATTGGTTTTGATTTGCGTAACACGCCGCTTTCCACCATTTTTTACTGGCCCAAATTTTTTAAACATTTCTATGATCATTTACGGCTGAAAGATCATTTTTTTATAGTATTACCCATATATCTGAACTGTTACCAACCTTCGAAACAGGACCGTAGTTTTCCAAAAACGCTTTTTTGGACAAATACAGTTCGTATTTCTCAATTTGTAAACTTTTTACTGTTTGAACCATTACTACAAATGGATACTCTACCTGCCTATCGGAACTCAGTCGCTGAACTTGCCAATAAACTACAATTGCTGGAAAAATATAAGCTAAACTACAAAAGCCTGTTAACCATCTCCGTGGATTGCTGGGATTGGAACTTGGACTCCAACTGTTACCAGCGTTTTCCCTACAAAAAAGCTAAAATGATCCGTGCCATGAATCCCTATTCAACGGTTTACTCTCCCGAAAGTAATATTACTTCGGTAAATTACCGCAGCCGTCACCAGACTCATTGTTTGATTTACCAAACCGCCGGCGATCTGGAAAAATTATTATCCCAAATTAATCAAGCCAATTTACTGGGGATCGCTTTCCGTAATTTCAGTGTCCTTGGTGATGAAGGAATTAACCTAATCCAAAACTCATTTACGGTATTACCGGAAGCAAAACTATCTTCAACCGCCTATAATTTAACGCAATGTCCTCCCGATAGATCGATTCGTTAATTTAATCTTGGATATTCATGAATTTGAGTTAATCCGCATATCCATAAATATATGTTACATATCTCAAAACGATGTATGACATCAAGGAGTGTTGATACAGCATATTCCTTCCCCACGGAGGGCCGGGAGGTGGTGCTTTTGAATGGCCTAAACAGCGCGTGACGCCATTTCTGGACAAACCAACAATAATATCCTAAATTACAAAAAGGAGGTAGAATATGAGCCTTTCTTGCCTGTTCGATCAATTGGTTAACTCATATACATTAGGTGAACTCACTAAAGAAATCACTATTGAATCCAGATTAATAATTCCGGAAAACGCTCCCAAAATCGAAACAATTACCGGCGGAGGGTTTCGGGTCGGTTCTCCGGTTATGGATGTGAATGATGGATTGTTCGTTATTTCCGGTGTAGCCTATCCCTATTTACTTTATGTATCCGGTGAGCCAGGTGAAAAAACCGGGAAAAACCACCAAATCGAGTCTCAGGATGCAAGCGGGGAGCTTCAGGAAGATGAAATCGCAAGACAGGAATCAACTGAACATGGTTATAGTTGGCCAGGGGATAACGGGATCCTTTTTGAGGAACGCTTGAGCATTCCCGGTTTAAATCCCGACTCGCTCGTCGAACTGGAATTAGTTCCTAAATCCAGTGATTTTGAAAGAGACGGAGCCGATCAGGTTAAATTTGTAGCGAAAATGGATTTGATCGTTCATCCCGTCAATAAAAAACAAACTGCCGTAATCACTGATTTGTCGGTACAACCGCTTGATAAAGTAACTATCGACAAGGAATCGATCATCACCGAGGAACTGCTTGCCATAAAAAAGACGGTCATCCCGGTACGGGCTTCATTACAATTACCCGGCCTGAAACCCGGAATCGCCAGAGTTTTAAACTGTGTCGCCAAACCGTCCGGCCTTAACTGGGAATACAACCGTGGTAAAATTCATCTTAAAGGCTGGTTGGATATTGATTTAACATATGTCGGGCTTGATGATGACGATTTGCCGGTTGAGCTTTTTTCAAATGAATGGACCCGGGATCTGGAAAATGCGATTCCTTTTGAAACCGATTTCGAAACCGATCTACCGGAGGAAGGTATGTTGGTTATTCCTGGTGTTTTCCCGGTTGATACCAGTATCGAAATTAAATCGCGCCGTGAAGTCCGTTGCCAGGTAAATCTTCAATGCCAAGCGGCCATTTCCCGGATCCTTCCATGGGAAATCGTTACCGAGGCGACTCCTGCCTCCAGCATGATCATCGATACCCAAAAAACCTTATTAAACATTGAAGAGTATCTCGGTGAAGCAAGCGGGGAAATTCCTTTTGAAATGACTATCGATCTCCCCTTTGGACAGCCCGGAGCAGAACGGCTTTTGACTTACCAGGGTTTATTGGCTGAACCCAGGATGGAAGCGGCTGAAGGCAATGTAACGATTGAAGGCAATTTGAATTTATGGGTATTATATGTGGCGGATGGGCCATCTGATAAGTCAAGATTGCAGTTGGCTCGTTGGGAGTCTCACTTTAATAATAATATCCTGGTTTCCGGCATGATTGACTTTCCTAACCTGCAGTCCAATTCTTACTTACGGCCTCAAATAACTCTGGAATCATGTAAACTCGAGTTAATTAGCGATCGGACCTTTAAAATCGCCGGGCAATTAAAAGCGCGTATCCTGGCGCGAACTCCCCGGACCATACCGATTTTGGAGGATTGCGCCGAGGTAATTCCGGTCAATCCCGAAACCAGACCGAGTATGCTGTTTTATATCGTCCAACCCGGCGATACGCTTTGGAAAATTGCCCGCCGTTATCAGACCACCATGGCCCAATTATTACACAGCAACCAAATCCCTAACCCGGATCGGATTGAAACCGGCCGGAAATTATTAATTCCAAAACAGATTAATATTTAGAAAAAAATAAACCTCCCGCCATGGGAGGTTTATTTTTTATACCATTTGCTTCTTTTTAACCTGAATCCGGCAAGTAACTTAAAAATCTTTCTAAATAAGGACTTGCCGGATTCAGTAGATAAACCCGATCCGGCAAATTTATCTTTGTATTTCAAGAAAATTTAAATGTACTTGCCGGACGAGGTTTAAATAATATTCATCAACCGGTTTTAACCGGCCTTTTCTTCCCTTAAAGCCACATAAATCAGTAAATCCCCAAAATCAGTGGCCAACGGAACGCTAATAATTTGTAAATCCTTAATCGAAACCGTTATCGAATCCCCGATCAACAATGATGGCGGAGTTATTTTACAAAAATAACCGTTTTTGAATAAATCAGTTGCCGCATTTCCGGTAATAATGTTGCCCAACTCATTGATGGCGCTTTGGGCCAGATAATCAAAGTCATCGATGGGTAAATTCATTAACATCAACGAAGCGATTTGTTTGGCGGTTTGATTCGACATGCAGTATATTACCTGTCCAGTGACATCGCCGGTAACTCCAATGACGGTATTGATATCCTTTCCGGGGACAGGTGATTTAACTAAGCTTAACGTTCCTTTATTGACATTTTTGTTTCCATGATTCTCTAATATCTTTACCGAAGCGGAAATAAATGGATTTACAATTTCTACTTTCATATGTCCTCCTAGGTAATATGATTTGCCCATCCGCCGGCGGCGAACCTGGCTTCACGGAACAACCGGCGACTGATTCTCATTTTGCGCACAACATATTTGTTAACATTATCGGCAAATTTATCCGGTTTAATGATGCCCTTTTTTTTAGAAGACTCCTTTCCACTTGACTAACGCTTGGTCCGGTGTTATAATTTTTATACATCAAAAAACGTTACGGTTTAACCGATTACGTTTTTATCTTTTCTCCGGGGTCGCGTAGCTCAGTTGGTTAGAGCGCTGCGTTCACATCGCAGAGGTCACTGGTTCGAGCCCAGTCGCGACCACCAATTTCTTGTTTATTTCACAATAAAATATTATACTTCCAATTGTAACCTGTCAACTACCATCTTTCAATTAATTCGAAAACACAGTGTTAATTTTATAGCCTACCGCTTTAATTACCTTATTTTAATACAGTAGCTGCAAATTCTTATTCACCATCCAGGATGAAAACAAATGTTCATAAAAGCCATTTCCATCATCTTATTTATCCCTGAAGCATTAACTCTTAAGGATAAGCGCCAGGTAGTCCAAAGTATTCTCGAAAAAACGCGCCGCAAGTTTAACGCCGCCACCGCCGAGACCGGTTTTCAGGAACAATGGCAGCGGGCTCAACTGGGAATCGCCCTGGTAAGCAACAGCCCTTCTCTTTTGGATTCAGTGCAACAAGAAATTATGAAATTCATTGAGAATAATTACCCGGTTGAAATAACCGATTTCACGGCCAATGATTACCAATAAACCGGAAAGTACAGTAACCGCGAATTACGCCAATTAACACGAATTCTAACATTAAGTCAGTAAGTGATTGTAGAGTTGGACTGCTACCAGCAATTT
>JBJKPO010000187.1:0-3881 GCA_046706235.1 Bacillota bacterium
GCGGCTGCCGATGGGGTTGGCGCCCTCAAATCCGCTACAAAGTCAGCGATTGTAAAATCAGTCTCATGACCGACAGCTGAAATCACCGGCTTTGGAAACCCGACAATGGCACGAGCCACCCGCTCATCGTTAAACGCCCACAATTCCTCCAAAGAACCGCCGCCACGGCCGATAATAACCAAATCAAGCCCATTGAACCGGCCCGCCACCTGCAAAGCCTTGACCAAACTCAACGGGGCCTCCTCTCCCTGAACCTGAGCGGGAAATATCAAAATATCCACATTAGGACGGCGTCTGTGTAAGATTTTTATCATATCTTGAATCGCCGCCCCGGTCGGAGAAGTAATCAACCCGATCTTTTGGGGTAAGGGCGGTAACGGCCGTTTTCGTCCGGGATCGAACAAGCCCTCTTGTTCCAGTTTTTTTTTCAACTTTTCAAATAGTTGATATAGATCGCCTAACCCGGCCGGTTTCAATTCTTCAACATAAAGCTGATATTGGCCGCTTTTTTCGTAGATTGATATTCGTCCCCGGGCCGCCACCGCCGTTCCCTCAAGCGGTTTAAACCGCAAATATTGGACCTGCGATTTAAACATCACGCATTTCAGGCAAGCCGCCTCATCTTTCAGCGTAAAATACAAATGCCCGGAGGAATGGGCGGTAAAATTCGAAATCTCTCCCCGGATCCAAACATCCTCCAATAAAAAGTTGTCTTCAATTAAACGTTTTAACGCATAAGTCAATTGTGAAACCGTAATATAGGTATGTCCCAAAAAAATACCCCTCTTATAACCGGTTAATTTTTTACCAATTTGTTTAATTCCATCTTAACGGATAAAATCCTGCCGCAATTCCCCAAACCTTCTTTTTCGGTTCATGGAAATTATCCGGTAAAACCATAAAATATGGTGAATTCCCCATTTAGATGTTCTAATGCCTTAAAAAGACCAGCAATAAACGGGAACCGGAAGCGTTATCTTCAGTTAAGAGTTCTGAGTTGAGAGTTAAGAGTTTTTTGATTTTAGGTTTCAACTCTAAACTCTACACTCTAAACTTTAAACTTAATTAAACCTTTTCCATCAATTTCTTAAAGGAATCCGCCGTTCAACGCGGAAATTCCCAGAGAAATAAATGTTATGTAAAGTTATTGATTGCAGCTGTGACTTGCATTACAAAACATATTCCCGTATACTATCGAAAGGAGCAACTAAAATGATTATTACTAAATCAAAATTTTATCTCATGCTTTTCGGAATAATCTTCGGGTCTCTGCTTTTCAGCGCCGAAGCGGTCGCCCAGCCGGTTTTGCCGGATATTCAAGGTAACTGGGCGCAACAATCGATTCAGAAACTTATTGATTCCGAGGTAATTAACGGTTATCCCGACGGCACTTTTAAACCGGATCAGCCGATCACCAGGGCTGAATTTGCCAAAATAGTGGCTAAAGCCTGTCATTACGACTCCGGTTCCCAGCGATTGGCTCCCGATATCGCCGGAAACTGGGCTGAATCCTATATTAACGCCGTGGGCAGTCAAAAAATTATGAATGCTTTTGCCGACGGCAATTTTAAGCCCGGACAAAGCATGAACCGGGCTCAATTGGTAACAATGTTAAACCGGATCATCCATTTGGGAACTTCCCGGGAAAAATACACTCCGGAATGGCCGACGAGTTTTTCCGATGTTTCGGCCGGTCACTGGGCGTTCCGGTATGTGGAAATCGCTAACAAGCTGGAACTATTGCCCCCGGATTATCAAAACAAGTTTCAACCGGAAAAGACGGTTACCCGGGCCGAAGCCGCCTGGATGATCCGGGCGTTAAGCCAGATACAACTCTCCAAGGGAAAGATCACCCAGGTGGATGCAAACTCCGGTTTAGTCAATCTGCAGTCCCAAACCGGCGACCCATTGCTCGTGATGCTGACCCCGGATACCATAATTTTACGGAATTACGTCACCAGCAATATTGACTCCCTCTTAAACGGCGATCAAGCGACCATTATCGCCCTGCCTTCCGGCACGGTTAAGTTCGTTAAAAGTTTCGGCGAGGTCACTAAAAACGACCTGTTGTCCCGGATCAGCTCCATGACCAAGGGTAAGATTACCACCGATGAGGTCCAGGCACTGGTCGCCGGGGATTGGGGCGCGATTCAAAATGATGTAAAAAGCGGCATTTATAATAAAATGATTGATATGGGCCTGACCCCTCCCGAAGCGGAAGGCATCATGCAACAAGACTGGAGCTATCTGGATACTTTGAGCCGTGACCGTTTAGCAACCGCTATTTCCAAGTATCTGGGCATCACCCGGGAATTCAGCCAGGCAATCCTATCCAGGGATGTGGATAAAATCAAGGAATACGGAAAAATAGAATTGGCGACCGCCGCATTAAGCCGGATTCTGGGAGCGACCAACCCGGGAAACAGTGAAAATAATGATTATGGGAATCAGGGACCGATGTATTAAAAAATAATTTGGGAACGGGAGCGATGATTTTAAACCGCTCCTTTCCCCCGCCATTTCAAAGCAAATTAATCCAATCCCGCCTGCTGTAAAGGATTCTTACCACGGTGATGGTTTTATCCTTTTCCAAAACGGTATAAAAGACTATATAATTATCGATCATTGTTTTTCTAAATCCGAAAGCGGCAAGCCTTTCATCGGAAACCAAGCTGTTTCGCAAGGGAAATTCAGCCAGGCGCATAACGGAAGCCTTGATCTTTTCCACCAGCTTTCCGGCAATCGCTGGTTCTTTAAGATCATTGGCAATATATGAAGAAATATCTACTAAATCTTCAGTTGCGCTCTTAGTCATAAAAACTCGGTAGCTTTCCATTATTTTTAACCTCAATTCGGCAAATACGTTTAAATTTCAGAGAAAACGCGAAAAACCTGCCGAATCGGATTCATCGACAAAATTCGGCAAATTTATTATCAATGGGATTCCTTACGGTTACTTGACGAATTCAGGTTTATGCTATCTTCGATTTGCTTGAATGCTTCCTCTGCCGGAATAATCCGATTATGTTTTACATCACTCATGCCATCATCGAGTAATTTATAAAGCTCAAACCTGCCCACAAGTCTTTCATAGGTTTCAATACTCATAACCGCCAAATCGCCCTGGCCATTTTTGGTAATGTATACCGGTTCGGAGTATTTATGACAAAACTCGGAAATTTCGTTATATTTATTTCTCAAATCCGAACTGGGTCGAATATAAGGCACATCAATCACCTCCAATAAATTTTCCTCAAAATGATCTTTAGAAACAAACTTTGCGGATATTTTTTGATTGAAGCTAAGCTTCAATCTGATATATTCATATTTTATCAAAATATTGATATAAAATCAATCCAGCACCATCTTGTGTTCACTATTACTTGCTAAAACCATTGATAAAAGATAAAATAAGATATATTATGTCGCTATGAGGTAAGGTGGAATTGCATGAATCGCAAGGAATTGGTATTAGCTGTTTTGGCGGCCGGAAACGGCGCTATTCACACTCCGGTTCAAGTTCAAAAATTGTTTTTTTTAATTGACCGGAAACTTGCTGAAAATATCGGCGGCCCGTTTTTTAACTTTATCCCTTACGACTATGGTCCGTTTGATAAGGAAGTCTACCGGATCGTCGAAGAGCTTTCCGAAGACGGAGATGCCGAAATTATCCGCAATCCTTACTTGAAATTGAATGAATACCGGTTAACTCAAGAAGGTCAAGAAAAAGGTGCCCGGATTCTTGCTTCCCTGGAACCGGATAACAGTGATTTTATTAAACAGCTTTCCGAATTTGTAAGGGGCTTGTCCTTCGCGGAACTGGTTTCGGCAATCTATCAAGCCTACCCGGAAATGAAAGCCAATAGTGTATTTAAGGAGAA
>JBJKPO010000188.1:0-3560 GCA_046706235.1 Bacillota bacterium
TTTTAGCCATGATTGTTCTCCTTTATTAATTATTTTTATAAAATTTAGTAAACGGTTTCATTTTTTATAATAGGAGATGGTTGAGCATTATATACTTTTGAATAAGGAGGAACTGATTGAGTCAACCATACGTTACCACCAATAATTGAATCGTGGCCGATTACGGTATCGCCGCCCAGGATGGTGGCGCCCGCATAAATAATAACATTATTTTCAATATCCGGATGCCGTTTAACGCCTTTGACAGGATTTCCGTGTTCATCCACGGCAAAACTTTTAGCGCCAAGAGTTACCCCTTGATATAATTTAACGTTTTTTCCGATGGTACATGTTTCTCCGATTACTACACCGGTGCCGTGATCAATAAAAAAATATTCACCGATTTTAGCGCCGGGATGAATATCAATTCCGGTAATCTGATGGGCATATTCGGTCATAATTCGTGGAATTAATGGTACTTTTGTATTATATAGTTCATGGGCCAGCCGGTAAATGCTCAACACTTCAATGGCGGGATAACTAAGGAGAATTTCCTCGGCGCTGAGGGCGGCGGGGTCGCCATTGTAGGCTGCTTGGATATCGGTATTTAATTGTTCGCGTATTTCCGGCAATTTTTTTATGAATTGAATAGTTATTTCGTTGGCGTTATCATTGCATTTTTTACAATCCTTTAAAGTTTGTTCTTTAATTTTACATTGATTAATAAAGACTTTTTCGATTAAATCGCTTAATTCGATAGCTGCAGTACGGATATTATTACCGATGAGGATATTAACCTTGCTTTCATCGATCGGATATTTCTCGTAAACTCCGGGAAAAAGGGCGGAACGTAAATTGTGAAGAATTTTATAAACATTTTCCTTCCCGGCAAATCCTATGGTTTTATTACGAAAGAAATTATCCTGATTTATTTTTTCAAGTTCTCTGGTAACCTTTGGCATCTCAGTGTTAAGCCAGTTGTTTAGTTTAGTCATTCTTATTTCTCCCGATAAATCGATTTTCATGCTGATAAATTCTATTAAATATATTCTTTGCAGGCGGCTTATTTTTCAATTTTAAAACCAAGTAAAACGATAGGATTTATAAAGATTATAACATAATAAAAAATGGTTTTCAATAAAATAGCGTTTAAATGTAAGGTTAAAAAGATTATCATCAAATCTTGACTAAACAAATGGAATTACTTATAATTTAATATATTAATCGCCAGTAGTAGTTGGTATCATTTGGATAGATTATAGGTAGTTGGGAGGAATTTTAATGCCGATAAAAATTCCGGATAATCTTCCGGCAACTGGAATTTTGAATAGTGAAAATATTTTTGTGATAAGCGAGAATCGAGCTTATCATCAAGATATTCGCCCACTGAAGATCGCAATTTTAAATATTATGCCTACTAAAATTGTTACTGAAACTCAACTTTTACGTTTGTTGGGAAATAGCTCACTTCAAGTGGAAATTGTCTTGCTCCACCCTAAAACCCATTTATCAAAAAATACCTCCGAGGAACATTTAAATAACTTTTATAAAACTTTTGAAGATATTCAATATGAAAAGTTTGACGGATTGATTATTACCGGTGCCCCGGTGGAACAAATGGAATTTAAGGAAGTAACTAATTGGGAGGAATTGACCCGGATTATGGAATGGTCTTTACATCATGTTTTTTCTACGTTTCATATTTGCTGGGGAGCGCAGGCCGGATTATACCATCACTTCAGAATTCCCAAATATCCGCTGTCAAAAAAGATGTTCGGGGTATTTCGACATACTGTTAATAAAAAGTATACCAAATTATTACGTGGTTTTGATGATGAATTTTGGGTGCCGCATTCCCGCCATACCGAGATCAGGCGAAGTGATATCGAAAAAAATCCGCAATTAGAAATTTTATCGGAATCGGAAGAGTCAGGTATTTATATCGTTATTAATAAAAATGGCCGTCAGATTTTTATAACCGGTCATTCCGAATATGATCCGTTAACTTTAAAAACGGAATATGAACGGGATCTTGCCAAGGGTCTTCCGATTGCCGTTCCATGCAATTATTATCCCGGGGACGATCCGGCCAAGGAACCAGTGGTCAGATGGCGTAGTCATGCTAATTTGTTATTTGCTAATTGGTTAAATTATTATGTATATCAAGAAACACCTTATAACTTAGCAGAAATTGAATAAATCTCGATTTTGATTTTAAATATTGTTAACCAAGTGTCATCGGGCCTGATTTTGGCATACATTATACCGAATTTAATCAAAATCAATCGAGAGTAGAACGGTTTAAATATGCCGTGATCGGATTAAAGCAACCAAAATCAGGAGGAGTTTCAAACAATGAAATTAGTTATTATCGCCGGTCCGCCATCGGCCGGTAAAACAGCTCTTATTAAGCAAATTGTGTTGAATCTGAAAAACGAATTGAGGATCTCATTTTTAAAAATAGATGTAGTCAAAGCTTATGAAGATGTTGAACTTGAAAATGAGTTTGGGATCCTTACCAAAAAAATTTACTCCGGCGATCTTTGTCCGGATCATGCCGGAGTCATGGTGTTAGGTGATGCGATTGATTGGGCGTTTACGAATAAATCCGATTTGTTTATTGTGGAAAGCGCCGGTTTATGTTTGCGTTGTTCGCCTTATATCAATCAAGGCTTGGGAATTATTGTCCTTAGTTCTATTTCCGGTATCCATGCTCCGGAAAAGATGGGAGCGATGGTCAGCCTGGCCGATATAGCGGTTGTTACTAAAATTGATCTAGTCAGCCAAGCCGAACGGGAAGTTTTAATCCAAAAGATCAGGGAGACCCATCCGGGAGTTATTTTATTGGAAACTAACGCCTTGCAAGGAACATCATTACAACGGCTTTATGATTTAATCAGAAATTCGGCGGACATCAGTGATGATAACCTGTTTTTAAAAGGGAATCCACCGTTAGGTACTTGCACGATTTGTGTCGGGAAAAAGGATATCGGATGGAAACATCATTTTGGGGTCATTAAGAAGCTCGACGGGCCGATTGCGGATTACTTATACCGAGGTGAATGAAGATGATATCAATAAAAAACTGGCATCCTCCGGGCAAAAATTGCGGTTTGTGCGGTAACGACAATTGCCAGGAATTTATCAGCTCGGTGCTGAAACGGGAAAAAAGCTATAATGATTGCCCTTTTTACATGGGAGAACAAAATGAAAGCGATGGTCAAATCCGGGAGGCTATCTATACCAAATTTGATGTCCTGGGTCATGAGTATGATTTTGTGCTGGGACCAATCCCCGGTGAAATTTCCGCCCGAAAAATTGTGTTGCCCTTTCGCGGCGATTTGGTCGAAAAGATGGAGATTAAAAAAGGTGATTATGTCTTGGGGCGGCCAATGGGCGCCGGATGTCCGATTCCTCATGTTTTGGAAGTGATTGAAGCCGATCCGGTGACGGGCATCCTTTCGACTTGGGTGGTTGGGCCAAAAAAATCCCGGACAAAAGAAATAAAAGACGTTAAAGCCTATCATATGATTGGTTTTGACGGAATGGCCGAATATATTAACAAAGAACCGGCGGTGGGA
>JBJKPO010000189.1:0-9468 GCA_046706235.1 Bacillota bacterium
GAGTTTTCCGGTTGTAGTCGCGCTAATCCCGTTGATTTGCGAAACATCGCAAGAAACATCCAAAAAGCCGGGGGCGGGATTAAGATCGATACTCACCGCCGTTACTTTGGCGGGTTCGATAAATGCAGCGCCGATGCCCTGAAAGATAGGGTTTCCGGATTCATCCAAACAGGAAATCGTGACTTGCCAATCACCGGGATAAAGATTGGAAATAAGGATTTCCTGACCTTCGCCGGTAAAAGCGACTTGAGTTTCCTTAGTTAGTTTGTCATCTTTATGTAATAATTTTACATAGATCTGGCGAATGTCCGGAGCTAAAGCTTGAGAATTAACCTGTCCCTCCGCTAAAGCCAACTTTACATTGAGCGTGCCGGGATCAGTTACACAAGACGGTTTTGATAAACAACCATTTACAAGTAATCCAATTCCACATAAAAATAGCCCAAGCAAAACCAGTTTACATTTCATTAATATTTACCATTCCCTTCCGTTGATTTGCGGAAGGAATTATTCTACTTTATTTCCCGGTATCCTATGTATAATAATTTAACAATGTGTTTCCAGTTAATTACGCTTTAATAAAAAAGGGCGCCCATGAAGTCTATTCTGTTTATAGAATTATATTTCGGAACCAAAAAAATAAAATTTTATTAAAGGGTTTAACTAATTTTTCACTAATATTACTACAATAAGGTAAGAATAAATATTGGCAAAATCAGGCGATTTATCCAATAATATTAAAATCGGTTATTTCGGTTTCAAGGGGGAAAGATTTAATGCATTGTCCAAAATGCGGTATCGTGATGTTAGATGATGAATATGTTTGCAGCAATTGCGGCTATCTAACGGATATAGCGCTTGCCGCTCATTTAATCGAACCGGAACCGGAAGTAAAAACCATCTCATATTACGCCGGTTTTTGGCGGAGATTTTTAGCGTTCATTCTGGATCAATTCTTTTTAATCATGGGGGTTCTTATTCTATTGTTAATTATTGGGGGAACCATTATAGTGATTACCGTAATCGGGAAGAAGGATATTCCCTTCCAAATGATTCAATCATTTTTCGGAGGTTTCGGGATTATTATTTTTTGCCTGGCCAATTGGTTTTATTTTACATCGATGGAGAGTTCGTTTCGGCAGGCTACTTTTGGTAAGATGCTTATGAAGATCATGGTTGCCGATCTGAATGGACGAAGGATTACTACCGGTAAGGCCAATGCCAGATACTGGAGTAAGTTTATTTCAATAATTCCTATATTCCTGGGGTTTGTAACGGCGGGGTTTACATCCAAGAAACAAGCTTTTCACGATAAAATCGCCAAAACTCTGGTCATTAACGAGCATCATGGAGATATTAAATAGGGGGATGTTGTTTGAGCTTAGATGTAACTTGTGTTATTCCCCGGTGGGGTAGAACTTTTAAGAATGTTATGGAAAGATTCATGGATCTGGCCGAGGAGAAATCCCAAATTGAGACTGTTATTTCAATTGTCTCGGGAGGAAAGGAAACGGCCTCTTCCGATCTTTTTTTTATTCAAGAAAAGTTACGGCAATGTAATTGTCCATATCTATCGGTTGCGCCGGATCGAAAAAGAGCGGAACGGCCTTACCGGATTGGATTTCTGGGGATGAATCTGACCATCGCCGGAATCAATGTCCGGATGGAAGGGGACGAACCCCACAATGGTTCATCGTTAATTAAGCTGGATGAAGTTGATTTGACCATTGTAGGTTTGGACGAACTTTTAGCAATGAATCAGCATTATCTTAAAAAACCGGAAAAGGTTACCAAGTGGGGGCATTATAATTTCAATCTGGATAAGGACACCAATCTCCGTATTGCCGGGTCTGCTAATTTGACAGCTTTTAATAAATCAGCCGAGAAGAAGATCACCGATTTTGTAGGATTTTTTTTAATTGCCCGAAATAAGGCCGGTGATCAGTTGAGTTTTGAAAAATTGATTAAAAATCAAGATCTCGTCTGTGTAAAGGGACGCTATGAAGGATTAGTGCATCAGATATTACCCGGGTTAAACACGGTCCCGGTTGAAAATGTCGAAGACGCGGTCATAAACGGGAAAGGAACCGCCGGAGTTGAAATTGTTCAGACCGGCTCGACCATTAGACAAAAAGAGCTAAAAGTTTACGGCGCTCCGTTATTCCTTTCCGAAAGTCTTTATGTGGCTGATTATCATCATTATTTAAACAATGTGAAGCTTCAAAAACTACTTGAATATTTAAACCCATTGGGGTATTTCGATCCCAAACGGATTGAGCATTATGTTGATTGGTATACCGCGCTGGAATTAACCCTGGGGGCTGCATGGATCAATAAACCGCGGCCGGATGAACTTTTTTGTTCCATCGAAGAAATGCAAAACGGTTTAAGACCGTATCGATTGCAGACCAGGCGTTGGATGCCTTCCGATCAGTACAAAGCCGTAGAGGCGGAGGAATTGGTTTGTCGAAGTCTGGCACAGATAAAGAGTTTATATGAATCAAAGCCAAATTAAGATTAACAAATCAGCTAAAAAAAAATATTGATAGTATTATTATCCGTTACGGCGCATTTTAAAACCGGATTTTTCTTATAAATAAGTAAAACCGAGACGGGTTAAAAATATTCATTATAAAGCCGAAAAATAACCTGAAATCATCCCAAAAAGACATTCATTAAATTCATTCAAATAAAAATTTCAACCGATAATTAAAATGTACATAAAATTTTTCTTGAAAGGTATCAACTCCGGTCAACAAGGACGGTTGGCCAAAAATAATTCTCAAGGATGGGGGTTTTATTATGAAAATCGATAGTTATGCCATTTCCTTGCAAAGTCAGCATGAGTTCAAAGCCTCTTATACCCGCTCCGAAACACTAAACTCCTGGCAAGACTCCAAAGATCCCAATTCGAATGATGGATCGATTAATCGTACCGGTATCCGGCAATGGATTGAAGATCAGTTAAAACTTTCCGAACAAGCGAAAGAAGCCTTAAAAAGGGAGGCCCGGAATATCGCCGGTCTATCCGTAGACGGGGTATCAAGTTCTGATGATCTTTCTTATTTATCAGATAAGGATAAGCAAAAGATTTTGATTTTAGAGAGTATGTTAAGCGCTTTGACTGGGCGGAAAATTAAGATATTGGTCCCCAGACAGCTTCATACTGAAGATACGGAGCAGTCCATGGCCAAGCTCAGTCAAAAGATCGCTCGTATAAAAGCGCCCGCGTCCGGAAACCAGCCGGCCCGGGTCCGGCAAGGCTGGGGATTTACTTATGATCGTAATGAATCTTATCAAGAAAGTGAACAATTATCTTTTTCGGCCTCCGGTATTTTACGAACCAGTACCGGTCAGGAGATCGATTTCTCAGTTCAGTTGCGGATGAGCCGCGAATTTGCCGTTAATAATAATCTATCGATTCGCGGCGGAGATGCATTGCTTGATCCGCTGGTCATTAATTACGACGGATCTCCTGCCCAGTTAACGTCACAGAAATATAGCTTTGATTTGGATGCGGACGGCAGGGAGGATCAGATTTCCTTCGTAAATGAGGGCAGCGGTTTTCTCGCTTTGGACTCAAATAACGACGGCATCATCAATAACGGCAAAGAATTGTTCGGGCCGTCAACCGGGAATGGATTTACGGAATTAGCCGCTTATGATCAGGACCAAAATGGCTGGATTGATGAGAATGATCCTATTTTCGACAAACTGCGAATTTGGACCAAGGATACCGAAGGGAATGATAGTTTGTTCGCTTTGGGGGAAAAAGGGATCGGGGCGATTTTTCTCGGGAATATCAGCGCCCAATTTGGATTAAAGGATGCCGGGAACCAAACACTGGGCGAAGCCCGGACCGCCGGCGTTTTTGTCAAAGAAAACGGCTCCGCGGGTGTTGTTCAACAGATTGATTTGGTTGTTTAAGATCGACGACATTCGACAATCTTTTTACACGGATGTAAAAATAAAAATATCTCAAGGAGGAGATCATAAATGAAGATTGAAAATTCTACTGTTAAAATGAATAGCGAGCATATCTTGGAGAAAAGTCATGTCCGGACAGAGTTTTTGAAGTTTTACCAGACCGAAATGGAGAAGAACCGGGGTATCGGCCTAAAAAAGATTAAAGCGATAATTGATGAAACTCTGGTTGACCAGTTGGAGTTATTGCCTGATCAAGTTAATAAATTGCAAAAAAAATGCCGGGTGGTGAACCTTAACGTACTCGTGTTCGACATCCGGGAAATGGATCCGTTACGAACGATTCTGGAAAAGTTATTGGATTACCTGGCCGGTCAAGGATTACGATTTACCCGGCAAACTTATCCCGGTTGGCTTCAGATATCATTTAATGAGCCGGTAACAATTGACTTTTCGGCTATTGATCAATTTGAAATCACACGGCGTGATGAATTCCGGGAGACGGAGCAGTTAAAATTCAAAGCCGCGGGAACTGTTAAAACTGAAGATAACCGGGAAATAACCTTTGAAACCTTATTTGACTTGAAGCGTGAACACCGGACCACTCAAGTAATAAAGGTTAAAAGCGAGGATTTAAACGATTTAAAGCTGATCGATCCTTTAATTGTCAATTATCAGAGCGGAGCCGCCAATTTTAACAATCAAAAATTTAATTTTGACTTGGATTGCGATGGAAAAATGGAAAAAATCGCTTGCCCCGGGGTGGGAAGCGGTTTTTTAGCGCTTGATCGCAATCAAAACAACCAAATCGATGATGGGACCGAACTGTTTGGACCCACGGATGGAAACGGGTTTCATGAATTAGCCCAGTATGATCAGGACCAAAACGGCTGGATCGATGAAGCCGATCCGATATTCGCTCAGTTGAAGATTTGGGAAAAAGAGGCATCCGGAAAAGATAATATTGATTCGCTGACCGCAAAAGGGATTGGAGCTATTTGTCTCCAATCAACGGCGGCTGAATTCGGATATAAAAATAATAATGACAATTTACTGGGCCAATCCATTCGGGCCGGAGTTTTCCTCCGGGAAGACGGCTCCGCTGGAATAATTCAACAGGTTGATCTGGCGGGTTAATATTTGTAGAACTTTATCCATCTAAGTTTTCCAGGTTTTTATGCCGATAATAATACAAATATCGTCTGATAATGGAGGCTAATAGATGGTTAAGCTTAAATGGATTGTCTTTTTTATATGTATATTATCCTTTTTATCCTTACAATCAGGTTTTGCGCTGGAACAACCATGGAATGAATTAAATAACCAAGCACTGGAATTATTTCTGCAAGGGAAATATCTGAGAGCGGAGTCAATTGGAACGAAAGCCCTTGTAATTGCTCGAGAGTCCTTTGAACCCAGTGATATACGGCTGGCTGATTCCTTTTATACTTTGGCTCAAATAACTCAGGCATTAGGTAAATATCCAAAGGCCGAGGAACTATATTACGGTTCTCTTTTAATCCGGGAAAAAAAGGATGGACCGGATAACAATACGGTTGCCGTATGTTATTATCATGTCGCGGAACTTGAGCTTGAACAGGGAAAACTTGATTTTGCCGAAAAAAATTGTGAACAGGCGTTAAAAGTTTTTAAAAAGATATTTGGTTTAAACCATCAGGAAGTTGGAGAAGGTTTACGGTTAAAAGCCCAAATATATCTTCGGCAAAATAAAACCAAGGAAGCGGAACAAACCGTTTCGGAGGCCTTAACGATATTCCAACAAATTAATGGTAATAATCATCCGGATATTGCGCTGACATTGCTACTGCAATCGCAAATAAAATTAGCGCTGCAGCAAAATGAGGATGCGAATGCAATTTGCCGGCAAGCAACCGGAATGCTAAGAAAAGCAAGCGGCGGCAAGAATAAATGGCTGGGAATAGCTTTGCACCAACAAGGAAAAATTGATAAATCAGCGAACAATTACGGCAGCGCCGGTAAATTTTTTAAACAGGCCAAGTATCAATATGAAAAATATTATGATTCGGAGCATCCCCTGGTAGCCGATGTTCTTTATGACATGGCCGATTTATGTAATTTACAAATGAAGCCGCGGCAAGCATTAATTTTATATCAACAAGCGGAAGCGATTTGGACGGAGACTTTCGGGTTGGAAAATCAATATATTGCCGCGGTAGTGTATGCCGAGGCCGAAACCTGCGCTCGAATGGGATTATATTGCCAAGCGGAACAACTATACAATCACGCTTTAGCCTTACAAAAAAAGCTTTACGGCCCGGATAATTTGGAAGTGGCGGCTTGTTTAAACAATTTAGCCGAACAATATATCCTCCAAAAGAAATTTTTTGAAGCGGAACCTTTGTGTGAAGAGGTTCAAAGAATTACGGCCAAATTTGCCGGCGCCGAGACTGTGTCAGGCATGGCGCTTAACCTGCTTGCCAGGATAAATATGGAGCGGGGAAATTATACCAAGGCGGCCGCCGAAGTCGAAAAAGCGTTGGAAATCATGCAAGAAAATTACCCAAAAGGCCATGTTGCCATCGCTAAATGCCTTGAAAATGAAGGAAAACTATTGCTTGAATCGGGAAAGTATCAGGATGCGGAATTATTATTGATTAATTCGAAAAAACTATTGGAAAAATACTATGGCCCTGGACATCCTTATTTGGCCATTACTCTGGAGGATACCCGGGAACTTTATATGGCGATTGGAAGAATGGATCAGGTAAAAAAACTGGAAATAGAGTTGCGGAAAATACAAACTGAAATAAATGAAATAAATTAGTCCCTAACCCGTATTATATTTTGGAAGGTATGGAAATGACCGATTTGCGTTTTTTAAATTCAGCTTCCAAGTTGAATCCCGACGATTTTTCACCCGCGGTTTGGGCTTATATCGGTGACGCGGTTTATGAACTGTTTATCCGTTGCCTTATATTAACCGGAGGTCCTGTAAAAACCAAGGCGTTACATCAGGAGGTGACTACAAGAGTTAGGGCCTCCTTTCAAGCTGGATTAGCCAAACAAATCGAACCGTATTTGACCGAAATGGAAATCGGAATTTTGAAACGGGGCCGGAATACCAAAAGCGGGCATACTCCAAGCAGTACTGATGTGGTTACCTATCGTTACAGCACTGCGTTTGAGGCGTTAATCGGTTATCTTTATTTAAGTGGTCAATGGGAACGATTGATTGATCTATTAAACCGGATGGTTGATATCAATGTGGATTCATCGCGGGAATAACTTGTATTAAAATACAACATTGGTTTCCGGTTTATCCGGGAAAGGATGGTTTTGGCGGAGATGGCGGAACAAATTGAAGGGAAGAATCCGGTGTTGGAAGCGCTTCGCGCCGGCCATGAGATTGTTAAAATTTATATTTTAAAAGGAAATCGGAGTGGAATATTTCAGGAAATCATTGGTTTAGCTCATCAAAGAAGAATTCCCGTAAATCAGGTGGACGGAGTGGCTTTGGAGCATATGGCCGCAACCAGGAATCACCAGGGAGTTATCGCCATCGCCGCGGAATGGAAATACGCGCAAGTGGCCGAGATTATTAAAAATGCTTCCAATCGGAACGAGCCGCCTTTTTTATTATTATTGGACGGTATCGAGGATCCTCAAAATTTGGGCTCGATAATTCGTACGGCGGAAGCGGCGGGAGTTCATGGAATTATTATCCCCGAGCGACGATCGGTGGGTTTGACGGCGATTGTTAGCCGGGCTTCGGCCGGGGCAATCGAATATATCCCGGTGGCCCGGGTTACTAATTTAACGAAGACAATTGAGGAACTAAAGCAAGCCGGTTTGTGGTTTGCCGGGGCGGATATGGGCGGGGATCAAACTTTGTTCGAGGCCGACCTTTCTGGTCCCATAGGTATAGTAATGGGTGGAGAAGGCAAAGGAATATCCCGTTTGGTGAAAGAACATTGCGATCAGGCAACGCGGCTTCCGATGTGGGGGAAAGTAGATTCTCTGAATGTTTCGGTGGCTGCCGGTATCATATTATATGAGGTAAGGCGTAGGCGCGCGATGGAAAATAACGCCAAATAGTGATGAACTTTACTATTTCAATATTTCTCAATAGACTTGTCTATTAAGGATTTTAATGATACAATTCAAAACCAAGACCGATACATTAGAACTAAACTATGACATGATTAACGATTTTTTTGATGGGAGTGCCGGTATTAATGGGATATGATTTACATTGTTTATCGTTCCCTTGACGTTCAAATGCCCACTATTGTATAATATTACTATGTAATTTAGGCAAGAGATTTTCCAAATGGTTTTTTATTTATTAATTTCGTATTTTCGATATTTATCGGATTAGAATTACTGGTTTACGGACTTTTTTATTTGAAGCTAAAAAAATAAGGCATAATTTATTTGTTGTTTGAAATCATTATAAATTGAACCGGTATTCAAAATTTATAACCGGAGGCGAAAATACGTGGGGGCAAAGCCACAAAGAGATACAGCCGAGATTTACGATGAGATGATGGATGAGGTGATTGTTGAAATAGCTCGTGAAGGCGATGATTCCGCGCAGGAGTATTTGATTAATAAATATAAGAATTTCGTTCGGGCAAAAGCCCGTTCCTACTTTTTAATCGGTGCCGACCGGGAAGACATTATTCAAGAAGGTATGATTGGCCTTTATAAGGCAATTCGTGATTTTCGCAATGATAAATTGGCGTCTTTCCGGGCTTTTGCTGAATTATGCATTACCCGTCAGATTATTACGGCGATTAAAACTGCTACCCGTCAGAAACATATTCCGCTGAATTCATATGTTTCGTTAAATAAACCGATTTATGACGAGGAATCGGATCGGACCCTTCTCGATGTTTTATCCGGAACCAAAGTAACCGATCCGGAAGAACTGGTGATCAGCCGGGAGGAATTTGTGGATATCGAACATAAAATGGGTGAGTTTTTAAGCGATTTGGAGTGGAAGGTTCTGATGTCGTATTTGGACGGGCGATCTTATCAGGAAATTGCCAAAGATTTACGCCGCCACGTTAAATCGATCGATAACGCTTTACAGCGTGTAAAAAGAAAGTTGGAACGGTATTTGGAAAAGAGAGACGAAGTCAGTGGTTTATAATTCATTTTGAGGCATGGTTTCAAATAACCGTTAATGTTGTTTTTAATAAACTTTATAGGATAATTATATATAATATTCCAATGAAAAACTGTAAAAAAGAATTGACATTAATCTATCCAATATATTATAATATGTTTTGCGTTCGATAATTGGAGGGGTTCCCGAGTGGCCAAAGGGGGCAGACTGTAAATCTGTTGGTAGACGCCTTCGAAGGTTCAAATCCTTCCCCCTCCACCACTAAAAAGGTTGAAGTGTAAAGTGTGAAGGTTAAAATTTTTATCGCGGGGTGGAGCAGTTGGTAGCTCGTCGGGCTCATAACCCGGAGGCCGAAGGTTCAAATCCTTCCACCGCAACCAATATTTACAATGTGCAATGCTCAGTGGTTTAAAATTAAATACTGTTGGTCA
>JBJKPO010000190.1:0-4611 GCA_046706235.1 Bacillota bacterium
ATCCGGCAAGTACATTTAAATTTTTCTTGAAATGCAAAGAAAAATTTGCCGGATCGGGTTCATCTACTGAATCCGGCAAGTCCCTATTTAGAAAGACTTTTAAGTTACTTGCCGGATTCAGGTTAAATATAACTATTTCTTTTAAAGAAAAAATCCGGTTTTTAACCGGAGCGATTTTTCTCTTAATGAACTCTTTGTGCTATTGCAATATTTCATACTTACGAAGAAAAAATTATTTCTGTTTCGCTAAATCGTTTTAATCACCAATGCTCATTTTAAATCCTACGTTTTTTCCATGCGTTTAAGTACATGTTTTTAGCGTCCGGGATTGTGGTATCAACCATGAGCCCTAGTTGATTACAAATTTGCTGCACTTCATTAACAACTTTAGCATTATTTGTATCAATTAACGAAATTGATCTGGCATTCCCTTTTTCATCGTATGATCTTACTAGCTTTTGATCAATTACGGATTGCCTCATGTCTTTTGTGTTTGTTTTTATTGCTGAATTGTCTAATTCAGCGGATTGGAGATTGGAAATCCTTTTAGCGGCATTTTGTGAAAATATAGATAGTAAATTATTAGTGATTTTCATCTCGCAAACACCTTCTTTATGAAATTGTTGTTTATATTAATTTACATTTCGCATCACTGTAAACTGAAAATATCAAAGGTTCTAAACATACTACTATACATAAAAACAAAATTATTATGTAAATCTATTAACAAAAATATCTTATCATTATTATTCTTTTATGTCAAGAAAATTCGCTTTCGTTGAGTTCTAAGTTAAATCACTTAAAACCACTCTAATTTTTTTAATTCAGAACTTAAAACCAGAGAGTAATTTCAAAAGAAATTTAATCCATCGCAGATAGATAATTGATTACTATTTGTTAATACTAAAATCAACCGTTATCCTTTCTCAAAAACCTCCTTAGCAGGTGATAATCATCGACCATAAAGATGAACTATCAGCTAAAACTATACTGCATAACGAATTAGCCGCAATTAAAAAAAATAAGATGCGGGATTTTTTTGATTGCATCGCCCGGCGTTATGACCTGGCCAATACCGTCATGTCCCTGGGTCTGCATCATTTTTGGCGTAAATATGCCATCGCCAAAATTAGTTTTCACCCGGGCGGGCAAATTCTTGATTTATGTTGCGGCACCGGAATGATTACCCGCGATCTTGCCAAGAGGCTTAAATCCGGCGGACGGGTGACCGGGGTGGATTTATCCCCGGAAATGTTGGAGATTGCTAAAAAACGTCTGTCGCGAAAAAGCCTATCGGCCAGAGTCGATTTAGTCCAAAGCGACGCTTCCGGATTGCCGTTTGCATCGGGCTCGTTTGATTGGATCATCATCGGATATGGATTACGGAACGCATATAATCCTGAGATGGTGCTGAATGAGATGTACCGGGTTATAAAACCGGGAGGTAAAATAGTGGTATTGGAAACCTCCCGGCCCTATTTCCCGATTTTTCGAAAGCTTTATTATTTTTATTTAAACAACTGGATTCCACTGGTGGGGCGCGTTTTATGCCGTCACCGGGAAGCTTATCAATATTTGCACGATTCGATTATCGAGTTTCCTTCTCCGCCACAGATTAATAAAGCCTTAAGCCGGATTGGTTTTATTGATATCAAATACTCTTTATTAACCTTGGGAATCGTGGCGGTATATGAGGCCCAAAAATCTTAATTGTTAATTTTGGGCATAAGCGTTGCCATGAATTTCAGGTATTAACTCAAAAAAATTACTGACATTCTTGCTTGATTCCCGAAGTGTCTTAAATTTATCGGAAGTAATTCCGATAATATTAAAGAAAAGTTCCAAAGCTTGAAGATGGCCGTTATTAACCGGATCGTTCCCTTCGTGCGCAGACTCCGGTATTTTATTGTATTCTGATAAAGCAAAAACACACGTTTCGGTTATTCCAGCCTCTTCCACCAAATTAATCAATTTAGTGTAGACTTCGCGGCGCGCCTCGGCGTGTGTTTTTCGATATTCCGATTCGGGTGTTATGTCTTGGATTAGCAAATCCTGTTTGGCGATACCTTTAAAGCCCTTTAAGGCTCGCAAGAGATCGTCCCGTTCGACTTGAACCATGGGGCACCACTCCTTTAATATAGTATTAATAACTTCTTAATATAAATATTCGGGTTGGAACATAAAAATCCTCCCAAAAAATCACAACCTTTTTTCAAGAAATTTTATTTCTAAATTCGTCAAATTCCGCTTATGAATAAAAAACAGCTACTATTATTTATATTGTGAAATCCGGATTGCGATCCAAAAATTGGTGATCCGTAAGGTCCGGATTTAAAGGAGTAATCGATATATAGCCGGCTTCAACGGCCGCAATATCCGAGTCCGGGGCTTGATTGAGAGCGACCGGTTCTCCGCTCATCCAAAAGTAAGTCTGACCGCGCGGATCCAATCTTGGTTCAAATACGTTTTGATAAAGCCTGATTCCCAGCCTGGTTAATTTTACTCCTTTAATAAATTGTCTAAATTCGGCGCCGGTTCGATGATGACCGGTATTGCGAGCCGACGGAAAATTAATATTTAAAGTGGCTTGGGTAGCCCAACTTTTTAAGGCGATCAATTTATCCCGGATAAAACCGGCCCCGTCATTAAAATCCGCTTTGCCATAGATCGCAAGTGAAACGGCAATACTGGGAATTTGATGCAACGAGCCTTCAATGGCCGCCGAAACCGTTCCTGAATATAAAACATCGGTCCCTAAATTTGGACCGCGATTGATGCCGGAAATGATCAAACCGGGAAGATCGCCGGACAACAGGTGTTCGATTCCTAATTTAACGCAGTCGGCGGGGGTCCCGTTAACCATCCAATGAGTTTGAGCGTCGATATCGATTGGAAAAGCTCGTAATGGTTGATGCATGGTTATTCCATGGCTGACCGCGCTGCGTTCGTGATCCGGCGCAATGATGGTGATTTTTAAATCCGTTTTTAAATATGAAAACAAGGTCTGAAGGCCTTCTCCATAAAAACCGTCATCATTGGTTAATAAAACATGCAGTTTTTCACCCATTCGCTAATCCAACCATAATTAAGGTAATAAGGCAACGTTAACAATTACTACTCAATGATTGATAATGCCGTTCCGGTGTTTCTTCCGCTTTCGGGTCGCTCAAGTACAATCGTTCGCTAATTAGATTAGCGGTATCCGCAATTATTCGTTTACTATTCCGAATCAATTCAAATAAAGGTTCCAGATTCTCAGGCCCGCAAATATTTTGCAGGGCTTCGATACAGGCATGCCGGTGATCTTTCTGTTCGACCAGCATCGCCACTAAAGGCTCAATTACCCGCTCATCGCCGAAGTTGCCCAAAGCGACGATTGCCGCGGTCCGTACATCATGATTGTGATCATTAAGCGCGGATATCAATGGCAGGATGGAAGCCGGGTTTTTTAATTTTCGCAAGGCTTCCGCCGCTTCATAGCGAACTCCGGAGTCCTCATCTTTCAACGCGGAAATCAACGCTTCGGTCACCCGTTGATCGTTGAGTTCACCCATCAGTTTCGCGACTCTCCGCCGGATTTGCCGATCCGGATCCTGAAGCGCCCTGGTTAAATGATAGATTAATTGATCGGGATGAATATGTTTTAAAGCGGTGGTAACATTAAAACACACATAATGATTTTCATCGGCTAAAGTTTTGATAAGCGGAACAATGGAGCGGACGTCTCCGATTTTTCCCAAAGCTTCGGCCGCCCAGCCCCGGACATGTTCATCCTGATCGTTTAAGGCGGCAATAAAGAAATCAATTGATTTATCAAGTCCGACTTTACTTAAGCCATAGATGGCGCTTCTTCTCAGGGTGCGATCGCCTTCGCAGAAAGCGATTCGTAATACTTCAATGACCTCATGCCGTAAGTCTTCAATCAGTTCGTTCCGTTTATAATTTGTAAGATCGGAAGTATTAAGGGCCGATTCAATTTTATCCAAGAAATCGACTAAATTGTCAATTCGTTGAGGTTGTAAGCCCATTTACGACACCCTCTCCCACCTAATAATATTATCAACAATTTAATCATGCTTTATCCGGTGGTTAATGCGCGGGATTTACAGTAAGGACATTGTTCTGCGTCCCACGGCACGGGTTCGTGACAATGCAGGCATTCTTTTTTGGCTTCACGCCGGCAAAACGGACATACGGTTAATATTTCATGAATGGGCTTGCCACACTTGGGGCACTTAAGAATGGCCCCTTTGGGCCTTATTATGATATAAAATACCAGTATCGCAACCGCTAAAAAAATCGAAAATATCAAAGTTCGGGAAAATAAGATAATAATGGGGATCATTGACCATAACATCCAAGAGAAATCCCGCGCTTTGGAATCACGATATAAATAAAGCATTAACGGCACCATAAACGCAAAATTGATCAACAATAGGATCCAATCGAATTTCATTCCGTCAGTTCCTCCCCAAAATATTTAAACTGGTAATTAAATAATAAGTTCAACTTTCAAAGACCTTTTCCTGCCCATTTTTTAAAAAGATTCATCAACTTTTAAATATCCCTGTTGGTAGATTCCGGCAATACTTATTTTTATCTGGGTATATG
>JBJKPO010000191.1:0-21319 GCA_046706235.1 Bacillota bacterium
TGAATATTACACCCATATTATTGATATCCGCAACCATATAGGCCACATATTTGTTTTCTTCTAATTCCCCGAGAGCGTTAGCGTTATTTGGAAATTCAATCTCCATATCTTTTTCGATATTTAGCAATTTGATAAATGGGGCGAGAAAATCTTCTTTCAGCCTTTTTCTGGCGGTTGATTTCATTTCACACAGTTGGCAGATATAGTTTGGTTTTTCATCAAATACTTTTTTAAACTTACCGGCTATACCGGTCCCGCAGGAGGCGCATACCGCAAAATAAGGCATTTGTTCCACCGCTAAAGGAACCGCGCCGCTATGCTTCATTTTTCGCAGTAATCGGTATGCTTCCTCCATGGCCTCCTTTTCGGTATTCATCTCCACCGGTTGAGCCACTGTTATCGAGCCGCCTAATTCCCTCCGGTACAATTCCGCGAAATATTCTCCAAACTCTTCGGCTTGCTCTTTACCGGCAAAAACAAACATAAAAAAACCTCCGGCGGAAACAATTACTTCGCCATTAAACTTTTCAACAAGGCTCCGAGCGGTATTCCCGCAAAAATCGGCGAGTAATTGACTGCCCCCCGCCACCTCCCGCAATTTGGAAGAACGGAATAATAAAGTCTGAATTTTGTCCGCTTCAGCCAGCATCAAGTACTTATGCATTGTACCCTTCCTTCCTTTTCGGTAAAAAATCAATTTTACACTTCTCACATAATTCATTCCAGCTTGGTGCTTCAAAAGTCCCGCCGGATAAATGATTTGCCGTCCATCTTTCTTCAAATTCCCGTAAATTTTCTCGCGCCATCTTCATTGATAACTCCGCCGTCTCTTTAGACACGCTTAAACAGAAGTGGATTGCTTTATTGCGAAGTTCGAAAAGGTTGAAAATGTTATAAAGCGGCTTTAAGCTGTTTTCGCTAACTTCTACCCAGAATTTCTCCATTAAAGATTCTTTTATCGATACCGGGTGTAGCTTGACTTCTAAATCATCAAGTTTAATTTTTAATTTACGTGATTCCCGAAGAGTTTTAATTATTGTTCTTCCACTCGATTGTACTAATAATTCTTTATCTAAGTTAGCCAACAAATCTTTATGATATCTCTCAAAATCAGCCCTATTTACGGGCGAGTTATTATCCAATTCCGCTAGAAGCTGGTTATTAATCCACAACCCAACAATCCTCGCCTTAAGCAACATTTCATTAAGACCGACAGCTCGTAATAATGCCGACCGGTAATCTTCATTATACTCAATGAGCCTATTAATCTTATAAAGTTCATCGTTAACATAGATTAAAAGTTCTTCTTCTTTTAAATAGATGGATTTATTTATATCTTTTAATCCTTCCAGACATATGATATCTTCAATAAGTTTTTCTCGATCCGGCCATATTCCTCCCAATTTCTCCACTGCTGTCGGAGGGGTTAGCTCTATTCCCTTCTTTGATAAATATTCATATATTAATAAAGCTTCTTTATAGTTTCCGTCATCCCATAATCCATAAAACTCCAAGCAATCCGTTAGTGTTTCAATTTTCCCCGTTTCTTCCGCCTCTAACAGTAATTTAGTTCCCTTTTCAATCTCCGCGATAAGTTTTTTAGCGCTCCAGAAAGCATAATGCTCATATAATTGTTTTACCTGTTCCCAGTCGCGCAGCCGGAAAAGTTCCATGGGATTTTCCAAGCTGCCAATTTTACAGGTATATCCGTAAGGCCTGGCATATTTCTTGCAATATTCATCAAAGTCCAGGTAAAAGACCGGTGTATCACTGTATGCGGCAAAAAGATATGCTCCCGCAACCATACTTTTTTTGGCTCCCGTAATATCGATTAAAACTTTTTTATCCTTGTTAACCTCCGGTAGGACATGTCTTTTTAAGAATTTAAAAACATCTTCCGGAGAATCCTTTACCAGCTCCCACGGTTGAGGAAGGATTTCAGGCGTTTCCTCAAGAAGGTTTTGATTCTTTAAATTATCAATAAGTTCTTTAAAATCCTCTCCGCGGGCTGCACCATCCGGATTGTGATCGCCATAGTTTTCATTCAAGATTAATACAAGATATTTGGGCCTATGTATACAAAGCGATATTAAAAGAGGCTCCCAAGAAAATCCCACTAAAAGTACCAATATTTCCGGGCCAATATAATTGTTTAATTTTTCTTTCTCTTTAATATACTTTAACTCCATTGGTAAAAGCTGCTCAATATATTTATCAGGTTCCCAGTTTTCTTCCCAATATCTCTCAGTTAGAGATTTCAATTCGCTTTCTTTGCAACACATTGTTATAACCTCCAAAGATAGTCTACTGCTACTGTCCTATAAAAAGCGAAAAAGAGTGAGTTTACATCTGTACGTTTTTGGGAAAATAATAAAACCTCAAAATTGTTTTCATGACTCGTGGCTCGTAACTCGTAACTATTCTATTATGTCAATTACTTACATTATCGGACAATAAAAAATATAATTAATAGCTGCCCGAAAAAAACAAATTAAGAAATCCCGGCCTTTTTATACCAATTTACATTCAAATGGAAACTTAATTGGTGTAAATTGGTCTTATATACTAAGTTGCATTTGATTTTATAAGTACCTTTTTAAATGAAACTTAGTGTTAGTCAGCCGGGGTCTCCCTGAAACTTACTTCTCCCCTTCCGTCTGCTTCTTTTTGGGCCGATTCCCCTCCGGCCGGGCCAGGATGCCGAGTTTCTCAAGCTTCCGGAGTACAACCATGCTTTGCCATGAGACTCATCAATTCGGGATCGCCGCTGATGTTGGTATAAAAGATCCGGACCTGGCTAGGCGTATTAATCCGCATAAACCCCCGTAAACGGGGCTGTAGGGTCTAAATGCTTTTCTCTAGTTTCAAATGTTTTGGACAATATAGCCGGCTTTAGCCGGGTTCTCAGTAAAGCTTAGCCATGTTCGTGTCCCTGGGGACGCGCCGCGGTGGACAAAATAACAAACAAAAGAGTTTTCAAATTTATCCATGATAGTCTGATGACATTGGGGTTCACCCTGCGGTGGAGATGAATAGTTATCCTTGAGAGCCACCCTCGCTCTGGGAAAGCCTAAATTCTCAAATTCAAAAAGCTTGTAATCCCTTCCTTGACAAAACCTTTTCCCTCTCTTTCGCAAAAGAGCAGGGAACAAAAGGGTGAGTTCACCTTGTTTTTGGCTTTCAATCCACGCTCCCGCGCGGAGAGCGACGCGGCTTCCTTTCACTAAAGTTTTTTTCCAATTTTATCCGGCAACCCCCCTTCCGGTTCGCCCGAAATTATAACAAAAAATTAATTACGAGTTATAAGTAGTGAGTAAAATCATTCCGTACTGTAATTACAGTCACGAATTACGAGTTAAAATCATAAATCATACATTACCCATATCCCAGGGTAAAGACATAATAATCCGAAAATACAATGGGGTTGTTCTGTCCACCGCGGGGTAAACCCACACGGCTAAGTGTTTTTTAAAACCCAGCTGAAGCCGGCTGTGCTGTCAATAAATAATATGGAGAATAAAATTAAATTTATTTAGGCCATATAGCCCCGTTCACGGGGGTTTGTGTGTAAATACACCCAGCCGTGGGGTTCACCCCGCGGAGGAGATGTATACCCGGATTGAATTTCAAAACATGTAATGAAAATAGCTTGTTAATCTGGGATTCTTGCTGTATTGTTAGATAAATTTATCCACCTGATTAATCGATAATTATCTGGGAGTTGAGACTGAAAAAGCAGGAAATAAATTTCCACTTCGCGAATATGGAGAGTGGTTTGGAATTAGCGGGATAGAGATAGTAGAGTGTTTTCGCCGGTCTAATTGCAGACCCCTTGCCCCTGGATGCGGCATGTAACCATGCCCCATGGGTAACCACCGGTCATAGAAGCTTAAAATCATATTCACCGTAAGGTTATGCTGGAATTTTATCACTGCGAAGGATGGTGGTTATCCCTTTTACAGGGACAAAGGGTCTGATTTTAGGCTTGCTTTCTTACACTACCAGCAATTTTTAAGATATATTTATCCACCGGATTAATAGATAATTATTTGGGAGTTGAGGCTGAAAAAGCAGGAAATTAATTTCCACTTCACGAATATGGAGAGTGGTTAGAAATTAGTGGGATAGAGATAGACGGGATGAAGGTAAGATGATTTGTTTGTATTTGATCAGGAAAGATATAGAAAGGATTTTGGTTCTGTTGGAATAATAGTTTAAAAATTAGTAAAATATGGTATTAATAGCAACCCGAATAGGTCTGATTAATAGTAATAGATTATGTTACTCGCACGGGATAGTCGAAAACTACTAGTTGAACTAAACCGCTGTCGCGGCCCTCGTAGCCGCTTAAGGAGGACAGTTTATGCCTGTATGTGTATATTGTAATAAAGAAAAACCGGAGGAAGAGTTATCTCAAGAACATGTTATACCAAGAGCAATAGGAGGAAATTTAATCCCCGTTAATCCATTTTTCCCTAAATCACGTTTGTAAAAGATGTAATAGCCTTTGCGGAGCATTTATTGATGGCCCATTTATTAAGAGTTGGCTAACTCCGTCCTTGGAGTCGGGTGCTTTTAGTAGTTTTGGGCTTATATATAGATAGAACTTGTGATATGATTCGTCATAAATTAACCCCGAAGCATGGTGTGTTCCCACGGCATATAAATATGCTATTAAAGGGTGAGGGATCTGAATTTAGGCATGAAAATTAACTCTATTACATTACTTGAGGTTGTAAGTATTTGATTCCGGGGCGATCCCTTCATGGACAAATAGCGAGTTTATACGAAGATGACTATTCGAAAAAAAGTTAAATCATAGTATATGTTTCGAAGTGGGGGCTTGAGCCGCCAGTTAGGGGGCTCTTCTACCCGTAAGTAACGGAGTAATTCGTTATTCTGCCTTGACTTTGAGATGAACGATGTCCATGCTCATCGTTACCACTAAGTTTATCACTATCCTAAAAGGAGGTCAATAATGAAAAAGTCTTTTTTTATAATATTTCATGTTTGCATTATTTCCCTTCTTTTATTAGGTTTTTCTAATTGTAATCCAGATAGTAAATATACTGGATTAGTATCTAAGGATAATTCAAAGGAATTGAAATTTAATTTTTTAGCAGTTATTGAACCTGGATATGATATTGTTAGTTATACTATTAGGTTAAAACAAATGTTATGGTTGGAAAAAAATTCCAAAGATAGTAAAGGTAATATTATTGATAACAAAATATTAGATATTATCATATCACCGGAAAAGAATAACTATTCCTTCTGTTATTCGTGTTTATTAAATGGGAAGTATAACAAATATATAGTTACTATAACAAAAAAAGAAGGAACAAGTTTTATTAGTAAACCAATATATGCTTGGAGAATAAATTTAACGACTGAAAAATTTGAAAAAATAAGTATTGAGGGGATTTCATGTATTAACCCAAGTGATTTAGATTAAAAGTTTTAATTTTGAAATCGGAATACCAATGAGAGAAATTACTTGGATGTATGAAGCCGAAATGACCCCGATACAGATTATTATATCTTGTACAAAAAATGCCGCATATGTTTGTAATCTTAGTAATTGCATTGGAACCCTTGAGGTGGGTAAAAAAGCTGATTTAATTATTGTAAATGGCAATCCAATAGAAGATTTACAAATTTTAAAGGTTAATAAGGGAAAATAATAAGGGAGTTTGAATGAATTTTGAATGTACGACTTCACCTAAAATCTGGGTTTGTACTGGCAACAAAGTTAATCTCACTAACTTCATACAAACCTTAACGATATGTACGCGTCCGGTTTCCATCCCGACCAGCCTTAAGGGGAATTCAAAGACGCCTATCATGGAAAAATATTGATACCCATAAAAAATGTAATGATACCGGATTTGTAATAGAATTATTTGAAGAAAAGATACAGATAAAGAAAAACAAAGCGGTTATTATCCTTGTACTGCAGAATCCATAATGGAAATCTCGGATTTTTTATAATATAAAACTGAAGGTAAAAAAGTAAAAAATATTAGGAGTTTATATGGTAATGGAAACTAAAAATATTATCCTGATTGGGATCTTGGTTATTGGAGCAATTTTAATTCACGGCTGTACTAAAAAAGACTCCTACGCACTATGGAAAGAACTACCCAACGAGAAAATTGTTTTTATCTCTAAGGCGGACTCAGATCAGAACGAGTTATATCTACTAGATGAAAACGGACAAATAACCCGACTGACCAATAACAATCGCCACGAGAACAACCCGGCCCTTTCACCTGATGGAAAGAAAGTCGCCTTTTATGGCGGGAATATAAATGACCCATTGACCTGGGATATATATGTCATTAATCTGGAAACAAAAGAAGAAAAACGACTAACCAACAATAATGTCCTTGATGGACATCCCGACTGGTCACCAGACGGTTCTAAAATCGTGTTTTCCTCATTTAGGGATGCTCATGGTAACCCTTCCGGCACAGCGGATATTTATATAATAAATATTGACGGAACAGGACTAACGCAACTTACTAATTCGTCGTGGGAGGACAACGATCCTGAATGGTCACCTGATGGAACGAAAATCACATTCAAATCAACGCGTAATACTCAAAAAAGTGCACGGGAAGAGATTTATATCATGGATGCTGATGGAAGCAATGTGCAAAGGTTAACGACGACTAGTGGATGGCAGTCAGACCATGACCCAACTTGGAGCCCTGATGGTAAGACCATTGTGTTTAATCGCTATGAAGGAAGCAGGCCTGTGACAGACATATACAATCCTACTGTTCTCAAAGACTACTGGCAGGAGATTATTCCTTGGAACATATACAAGGTTGATCTCAGTGGAGAAGTTTTAAAATTAACGAATGTTGATTACATTTCCGGGCTTCCTGTTTTTTCTATTGATGGTTCTAAAATCCTGTTTATCAGGCTCGATTTCAATATCATCAATAGCCAGTTGGCTGGTGCTGATCACAGATTGATTTTTATGGAGCCTGATGGTACTAACCAAAAGCAATTAATTCCTGATGACAGACACACACCGACACTGGAATATTTTGATTGGTAATATATTAAATGGAGTGATCCATATGATTTGGGAAGACGTAAAAAAACCTACCCGTCCTCAACTGGATATCAAAGAACAGCGTTGGGTGGGTTTGGGAGTGAGGGCAGATCAACTCTGATGGTAAAGAGTATTAAAAAGAACCAACAATCAAAAAGTTAATCTCCCTAACTTATTGTCATAGTCAAAGTGAGACGGATAAACCCGGTTTCTATCCCGGCCGGTCTGTGAAAGTAAAATCAATGAAGTTATCAAAGGATGAAATGCGTGAAGAACATTTTTTGTAGTTTTTGCGATTGTTTTATGCCAAATAAAAAAACAAGAAGGCAAAAATTTTAAAGTTAAGGAAGATAATCATACTGGAATTTGGTGTGTCGAGGCTAATATTGTTCATGAAAGGCCTTATGGACCCGGTGGGGAAGCGAAAAGAAGCGGAACCAAGCACTTTAGAGCAGGAGCCAAATCATAGATTGGTTTCCAGGAATGTGCGACAACATTATTGTGATTGGGCAACATCGAAAATCGCGAAAATTTGTCAAAATGGTTATTAATGTGAAGTGGGTGGAAAATTCACGAGTAAAGCTTGTATATAGTCCCACGGTATTGCTGTTAGCTCAAAAACATATCTTGGAAAATGGAATATCATTAGAGAAAGAACATGCGGAAAAAATGTATCAAACTATTCCGCAATGGCAAAAAGAATTGCCAAAATAGCTAGATCGAAGAGATTCAAACTTCCCGCAATGTCCGGGGCCTGATCCATGGGCGGGCCAGGTAGCTGGCCAGTTTCATGACGTCAAAATGCCTGGTATTAAATAACGCATTGCCAAATGTGGTACCCAGCACTTTGACCATCAGGTCGAATTTCGGATCGTCGAGCTGTTCCCACGCCCGGCGCAGCACCAGTGAATTTTGATAATTACGCTGCAAGGGTTTAGCTAACTGCTCATAATTGCCTTTACCGCAGATATCCAGCGCCGCGTAAACCCCGGTCAGGATGGATACGAATTGGCCGAAGCCGAGATAGGGAGTGATCGCCCCGAAACAGTTTCCGGTAAAAAAGGTATTGCCGATCCTTGGATAACGGCAGTTTCCGATGATGTACCGGTTGATTTCAAAATGATCGGTAACGGCCAATTCCTGGTCCAAATCCCGGCAAACACGCTCAAAAAAGCGGTCCCATAACATAGATGAGTTTAGCCTCGTGTTTTCGGGATAATCCGGGTACCAAAGGGCGATATTCGCCCGGGTTTCGGAGTACGGCAGCAGATATCCATAGCCTTTCGGAGCAAATCCGGTATCCAGCCACGCCATTACGGTGTAATGATCGAATTTGCCATTCACGTCCACTCCCCGGATGGTGGCCGTTAAATCCATGCGGTAATCCTGAACTTGCGCCGCGTCGGCCCCGTCTCCGGTGGCCATGACAATGTGGGTAAAATCACGCTGCAGTCGCGCATAGGTCATACTTGAATTAAATACGATTTTACTTTTAACAAGACGGGCTAATTGATTTTCAAACGAATCGGGATCCCGGCCCCGCAGATTAACGAAACCCAGGTGTCCGGTAATGGTTGCCTTACGATGCCGGGAGAATAAGATCAGATTTCGAAAATTACCGGCCGGTTTTAAGGCAATTCCGTATTTGTCGCTGATAAACCTGACCGGATCAATGACCGGTTTGGCTAACGGCGCAAAAAAGATTTCGGCGTTCAGAAATCGCTCCCCGACTTGGCCGCGTTTTTCGAAAATGGTCGCCGCCAATCCGTTTTGTTCCAAGATGAATGAACTGACCAGACCGGATAAACCGGCTCCCATTATGGCGATATTCATCGGGCGATATTCATCCGTGCTATATTCATCGGATATGTTCCATTTCCAGAGATTGAACGGGATCTTAAACGATGCCGTTTTATTTTAAAATGCTCTTTATGGAGTAATTTATGCATTATTTTTATGATTATCCAGTTTGGTCAGAAGTCCTGGCGGAAATATTTCGACTCGTGCTTTATCATCAAGTGTGCAATCATACCCGCGTTACTACTTCGAATTTTTAATAAATCCCCCATCAACTGCGTTGCCACCCCCTTTGCCAAAGGGAGTGGGGAGATTCTGCTCAATCTCTTAATGCTAAGGCTTCGTAATCATGAAGTATATGAATAACCATTTCTTTTTTTAAATCCGGCGGGATGGAAGATGAAAGTTAAAAATTCTTGATTTTTACCGTGAATATGAGTACTATAATAATAAGTTACTTATTGAAAACAGGAGGGCCGCGATGATTAAGGAACGCAGTAAAGTAGTTATTATCGGCGCTGGTTTGGTGGGATCCACCTTCGCTTACAGTTTGATGATTAGCGGGATTGTCTCTGAAATCGTCCTGATCGATGTCAACCGGGAACGGTTAACCGGGGAAGTCATGGATTTAAATCACGGGCTTTCCTTTGTCCGTCCCGCCGTAGTCCGCGCCGGATCGTACGACGATTGCGGCGATGCCGATATTATCGTAATTACGGCCGGCGCCAATCAAAAACCGGGAGAGACCCGGATCGATTTACTGGGGCGCAATACGGTGATTTTTAAAGAAATCGTCCGGAATATCAAAGCCGCCGGTTCAAATGCCATCTTGCTCATCGCCACCAACCCGGTGGATATCATGACGTATATTACATACAAACTGAGCGGTTTTCCGGCGCAACGGGTCATCGGTTCCGGGACGGTTTTGGACTCGGCCCGGTTCCGTTATTTAATCAGCGATCACTGTAATGTCGATCCTTCAAACGTCCATGCCTACATTATCGGTGAACACGGCGATACCGAAGTGCCGGTTTGGAGCCTCGCCAATATCGCCGGGATCCGGTTTGCCGAATACTGCCCGTTATGCAATCACCAAGGTTGTTCCATGCCGAGGGAAGAGATTTTTAACGAGGTTAAAAACGCCGCTTACCAAATAATCAAAGGCAAGGGGGCTACTTATTACGCTATCGGACTGGCTTTGGTGGAAATCGTGGCAAGTATTATCAGGGATGAAAATTCGATTTTGACGGTTTCCAGTTTATTTAGCGGCGAATATGGTATTGAGGATGTTTATTTGAGCCTGCCGTGCATTGTCAACCTCAAAGGAATCGCCAAAAAGATTAAACTTACATTAACGGCGGAGGAGGAAGAGGGACTGCGCCACTCGGCCGGTGTCTTAAAAGAAATCCGGAGTCAAATCAATCTATAAACTTTTTAGGAGAGTGAAATGAAATGAATTTAAACCGGGAACCGGAATGGGTATTGCTGGAGGAAGCGTATAACCTCGATGAAGCCCAACTGATCACCGGATTATTGCAAATGGCCGGTATCCCGGTAAAGACCGAACGGGATACCGCCGCTGAATTATATGGGTTGACCATCGGTCCGCTGGCGAGGATTAAAATCATGGTTCCCGGCGACCAGTTACCGGAGGCCGGGCGGATCTTGGCCGGTGAAATATCTCACGAAGATAAAGAGTAAAGAGCCAAGGAGAATCATAATGGAATACCGGCAATATATTTTAGGAAATTTACAAACCAATTGTTACCTGTTATGGTCCGGGGAGGAAGCGGGAGTCATCGATCCCGGCGGACCGCCGGATGAGCTAATCCGGGATATCGAAAACCATAAGTTGAAATTGAAATGGGTGCTGAACACTCACGGCCACGGCGACCATATCAGCGGCAACAAGGCCTTACATGACAAAATCGGCTGTTCGATTATAATTCATCCGGCGGACCGGGAGATGCTGTTGTCCCCGTTTGCCAATTTTTCAGCTTTTATTGGTGCGCCGGTAACCAGCCCCGAGGCGGACATGTTTGTAAAGGATGGGGACACGGTTAAGCTCGGATCGGAAAGCCTTGAGGTGATTGAGACCCCCGGACACACCCGGGGCGGGATTGTTCTTTATATCCCGGATTTGTTATTCGCGGGGGATACCTTGTTTTTTGAGAGTGTCGGCCGGACCGATTTCCCCGGCGGCAATCACGAGCAACTCATTAAATCAATCCGGGAACGGTTATTTTGCTTGCCCGCCGCCACCAAGGTTTTCCCGGGGCATGGTCCCACTACTTCGATCAAGCATGAGAGAGAAAATAACCCTTTTATCAACGAAGAAGATGAAATATCATATTGAATCGAACGATACCCGGCAATTCGCCAATATCGAAGCCGCTCTTAAAATACTGGACCATTCGGCCCTGATTTCCAATTATGCCGATTGCGATTTACATTTAGTGATCCAAACATCGGATACTTTTTCGGTGCGGATTGAGTCTCCCGATCTCCCTGAAAACGAGAATTGCTGGGAAATAAACGATACTGAAATTTACGATCCCCGTTATAGCCCGGAAGACCGGAAACAGCGCTTGAAAGAACTGGTAAGACTGGGGATTATCAAACTCGTCGGTAATTACCTGCGGATCAAGCCGCCCTGGGGAATATTAAGCGGGGTCCGGCCCACCAAGATCTTTCATTATTACCGTGATAAAGGCTTTTCAATCCCCGAGATCCGGGAAAAGTTACTTGGCATATACGGTCTGATTCCGGCTAAAGCTGATTTGTTAATTGAAGCCGGCGTCAAGCAGGAGCAATTCTTTACTTCCGGCCGGAGCGTCAGTATCTATCTCGGCATTCCTTTTTGTCCAACCCGGTGCCGGTATTGTTCGTTTTCAGCGGTCCCGCTCGGTACTCACGGCCATTTGGTGAAATCTTTTATTAAGTCCCTGATGGAAGAGATCGAAGCGACCGGAAATTTATGCCGGGAGTGTCAACTCAGTGTTGAGTCAATCTATATTGGTGGCGGGACCCCTACGGCAATCGACGATCGTTCGTTTTTAGCGGTACTAGACGCTTTAAAGCATAATTTCAAACCGGTTTTAACCGGAAGCCATCCGCTTGAATTTACCGTGGAAGCCGGCCGGCCGGAAACAATTACCGCGGAAAAGTTAGCGATCATGAATGATTTTGGAGTGACCAGGGTTAGTGTCAATCCGCAGACCATGAATCCCGAAACTCTTGTCTTAATCGGACGCGACCATACCATCGACCAGGTACTCAAGGCGGTGGCTTTGGTTAAACAATATTCCCGGCTGGTTTTAAATATGGATTTGATTTTGGGATTGCCGGGCGAGAGCCGATCCAATTTCCGGGAATCTCTATCACAAGTATTACATCTTGATCCTCAAAATATCACGATTCACACTTTGGCTCCCAAAAGGGCCGCCGGGTGGCGCAAGGAGTTTCAAACGCTCCAATTACCTCGGGAAAATGACTTGCGGGAAACAGCGGAAGCAGCGATAGCCGATCTGAAGTATCATAATTGGTATCCTTATTATTTATACCGGCAGCGATTCATTCTGGCGGATCTTGAAAATATCGGTTTTACCAAACCGGGTTTCGAAAATATTTATAACATTCAAATGATGGAGGAAAGGCAAACAATTTTAGGTCTAGGAGGAGGCGCGGTTACCAAATGGGTAACCGGCCCGGAACATAAGGTTTACCGGCATCAAAATCCAAAGTGTCCGGCGACATACAGTATCAGGCTAACCGAATCAATAGTTAAAAAAGCCCAACAGACCCGATTACTTCTTGGTTGACATTTATTATTACATTAGGTACAATATTAAAAGTAGTGCGCGATTATTTGGTAGGAGGAATTATCAATGGGAATGCTGTCGCTTCGTAAATCAATCCAAAAACTTTTTTTGCCGGTAATTATAATATTAGTTATCGGTATGACGGTAGGCTTGTTTTATATCGGTTTTCCGATGGCCCAAAGAGATACCGGGAGTTACAAAGGGCCGTCAGCCGAAGTGTACGGGAAAGTGATTAAAGACAAAGATTTTAACGAGGTCTTAAACCGTTACTTGCAACAAGCAAGCCAATATCCTAATGGTTTATCCCAGGCCGATGTGAGGGATCAAGCTCTGTCCCGGGCTGTCGCCGAAACGGCTTATAAGATAGAAATGGATAAAGCCGGTTCCAAGGTTGATGCCAGCGTAAAAGAGGTCAATGATTTCATCAAGAAACGCTGGACCACCGATGAGCAATTGCAAGCGGCGATACAGCAATACGGTCAACCCAGCAAGGCGGCATTTATAGACTGGTTGCGTGAACAATTTAGAATCCGTAATTTTACGATTTATAAATGCCGGGAATTAAAAATGACCGTACCGAAGGAAAAGGTGCTGGAAGCTCTGGAAAAAATTACGGTCAGCCATATCTTGATTTGTGTTAAAGACCCGTCATCCGGCAAGGATCTTCGCACCGAAGCCGAGGCTTTGAAACGCGCCAACGAGGTTTATAAGGAAGCAACCGCTCCCGGCGCCGATTTTGCCGCTTTGGCGAAAGAGTACTCCGACGATCCCGGTTCCAAGGATAAAGGCGGTACTTACGGCCCATATTCATTGGATCAATTTAAAACCATGGGTTTTGTAAAAGAATTCGTCGATGGGGCCTTATCTCTTAAAGTGGGACAGGTTGGCAAACCGATCAAGACCCAGTTTGGTTATCATGTCTTAAAACTGAATGATCGCGGTATCCCCAAGGGTGATGATTATGATAAAGAATATAAGGAAGCCGAAGATAACTTATTCTATTCAATGACCCAGGATCCAAATTCGGCCTTCACCAAATGGATCCAGGAACTCAATCAAGAAGCCGTTAAAAACATGAAAATTCTCGATCCCGGTCTCAGGGCTTACCGGTTGATGGCCGATAAAAAATGGCAAGAAGCCGCTCTGGATTACGAGAAAGCGTTAAAACTTTCGTATTATAAGGATAAAATCGAGATGTATATTGATGCTTCCAAGGCCTATATTGAATTAAAACAAACCCAAAAGGCCATTGAAACTTTAAAACAGGCTCCTGGTGATTTACAAGAAAACGTGGATTATCAAATTTCATTGGCCAAGGCCTATAAAGCCGACAACCAACTTCCCAAAGCCCTGGACGTCCTGAACAAATATAGCGAACGCCATATTGACAGCGTACAGGATCAGCACCTTAAACTCAAGGATTTATATACTGAGTGGAAAATGCCGGATGCGGCCGACAAAGAAGCCAAGATCGTCGATGCAATTGTTAAAAAGGAAGAGGAAGCCGCCAAGCAGTACCAGAAAAATTTAGAAAAACAGCAACAAACTAATCAACAGGCGGCAACTCCCGCACCTGAAGAAAAATAGTCTCGGAAACTAAAAAAACACAAGACGCGGAGGGCATATTTGCCTTCCGCGTAGTGATATAAGGAGCAGGTCGTGACTAAAACTTTCGTTCCGAAGGGAACCTACGATCTCTTGCCGGATGATGCGGTTAAATGGCGGGATTTGGAGGCGGGTATCCATAAAATTTTTTTAGAATACGGATTTGGAGAGATTCGGACACCGATATTTGAACACACCGAGTTATTTCAACGTGGAATCGGAGAGACTACCGATATTGTAGAAAAAGAAATGTTCAGTTTCCCGGACCGGGCCGGCCGTAGTTTGACGTTGCGGCCGGAAGGAACGGCCTCGGTGGTCCGGGCTTACCTGGAGCATAACCTGGCGAGCTCCGGAGGGATATCCAAACTATACTATTATGGCCCGATGTTTCGGTGCGAGGCCCCGCAGGCGGGCCGGTTCCGTCAATTTTCACAATACGGAGCCGAGATTTTAGGCAGTTTAGATCCGCGAGTTGATGCCGAGATTATTGCGGTGGCCGTCAATTTTTATAACCGTTTAGGTATTACCGGTCTGGATGTTCGTCTTAATTCGATCGGTTGCCCCAATTGCCGGCCGGTTTATCGTTCAAAGCTTATCGAACATTTGCGTCCCAAAATCGACACGTTATGTCCCAACTGTCAACGGCGTCTTGAACGCAATCCCTTACGGTTATTGGATTGTAAAAACTTGGCCTGCCATAAAGCGACCGAAGACATTCCCCTTATTACTGAAACGCTTTGTGACGATTGCAAGGGACATTTCGACAAACTGCGGGTATTATTAGACTCCATGTCGGTTAAATACCATCTGGATCCCAGGTTGGTCAGGGGCTTTGATTATTATACCAAAACCGTTTTTGAAGTATTGGCGGGTGATTTGGGCGCGCAGAACGCTTTATGCGGCGGTGGAAGATACGATAATTTGGTTGAGGAATGCGGCGGTCCTCCGACTCCGGGAATCGGTTTTGCCGCCGGGATCGAACGGTTATTAATGGTGCTGGAGGCCCGTAATATTTCCACCTTAAACCGGACAACCCCCCAGTTATATATCGCTCCTCTCGGTGAAACAGCCCAACTGGCGGTTTTTCCATGGGTGATTCAACTTCGTGAAGCCGGCTGGAGAGTGGAGTCCGATTTATTAGGGCGCAGTTTGAAAGCTCAGTTAAAGGCGGCGGATAAAATAGGAGCTCCTTTTGTAGGGATTGTAGGGGAAAATGAGCTTCAAAACCGTCAGATACTCATGCGTCGCATGGCTACCAGCCGGCAGGAATTAATTCCGCTGGATATCAATCATATTTTAAACTTTTTGAAGTCTGAATTCGAGTAATGAACAACAATGTAAATCATAAAATGGAGGTTTTTATTGATGCACGAATATCGAACCCATAATTGCGGTGAATTAACTTTACAAAATGTTGACGAAACGGTAAGAATTGCCGGATGGGTCCAAAATATCCGCGACCATGGCGGTTTAATTTTTATTGATGTCCGGGATCATTATGGAATAACCCAGGTGGTTGTCTCCGAAAATGATGAGTTAAAGGAATTCATCGTTAAAATCTCCAGAGAATCCACGGTCTCGATAACCGGACCAGTATGTAAACGTCCGGAAGAAACGATTAATATTAACCTTGCAACCGGATACATTGAAATCAAAGCGGAAAGTATTAAAATTCTCGGTAAAGTAACCAAACAACTGCCTTTTGAGATTTACTCCGCCGGTGAAGCCCGGGAAGACTTGCGTTTAAAATATCGATTTTTAGACCTCCGTAATGATAAATTACATAATAACATTATCTTGCGTTCGCGAATTATTCAAAGCATTCGCCAGAAAATGATCGCCCATAATTTTCTTGAGGTCCAGACCCCCATATTAACAAGTTCATCCCCGGAAGGCGCGCGGGATTACTTGGTGCCAAGCAGGGTTCATCCCGGGATGTTTTACGCATTGCCTCAAGCTCCGCAGCAATTCAAACAACTATTGATGGTATCCGGTTTTGACAAATATTTTCAAATTGCGCCGTGCTTTAGGGATGAAGATGCCCGCGCCGATCGATCTCCGGGTGAATTCTATCAATTGGATATCGAAATGGCGTTTGCCACCCAGGAAGATGTTTTTGCGGTGGTTGAAGACGTATTGGCGGAGATTTTCTCGGAATTCTCTAATCTTAAAGTCAATAAACCGTTTATCAGGATACCCTATAAGGATGCTTTGCTTCATTACGGCAGTGATAAGCCTGATTTACGAAATCCATTAATCATTCATGACGCGACGCCTTTATTTGCCGATACTGAATTTAACGCCTTTAAAAATAAAACCGTCAGAGTTATCTCGGTGCCAAGTTGCGGTTCGCAACCCCGGAGCTTTTTTGACAATATGGTGGCATTCGCCATGGAAATCGGGGCAAAAGGCATGGCCTGGCTTAAAATTAACGCGGACATGAGTTTTGCCGGTCCGATCGCTAAATTTATCAGTGAAACGGTTAAAAGTCAATTAATCCAAATTACGGAATCAAAACCGGATTCGGTAATATTCTTTTTGGCCGATGAACTCAAAGTAGCAACTAAATTGGCGGGTCAGGTACGTGACGAATTAGCCAAAAGGCTTGATTTGATTGAAAAAGATATTTACAAGTTTTGCTGGGTAGTTGATTTTCCAATGTACGAATTAAATCCCGACACGGGTCAAATTGAATTTAGCCATAACCCTTTTTCGATGCCTCAGGGAGGAATGGATGCTTTAGTCAATAAGAATCCTTTGGATATCTTGGCGTTTCAATATGATATCGTCTGCAATGGAATTGAATTATCTTCGGGAGCCGTGCGTAATCACGATCCGGAAATAATGGTCAAGGCATTTGAAATCGCCGGGTATTCCTTTGACGATATTCAAAATAAATTTCCGGCTTTATTCAATGCCTTTCAATATGGGCCGCCGCCCCACGCGGGAATTGCCCCGGGTATCGACCGTATTATCATGCTTATCGCGGGCGAACCCAATATCAGGGAAGTAATCGCTTTTCCCATGAATAGCAAGGCACAAGATTTGTTAATGGGGGCGCCTTCCGAAGTAACCGATAAACAATTAAGAGAAGTACACATTAAATTGGATGTGAGGTCATTTTCTTAAAATAACCTTCTATAATTGCCGGACATTGGAACTTGCAGGTTCCCTGAAACTGTGATATGATAAGCGTGTAGGCAATTTGTTGATTTGTTTTTAATTTAATAATAAGCTATAATCCCTGCTTTGTTCGTGGTGAAGCTGATTTTGTTATGAACCAACAGAATTACCTAGGGAGTTTGTTCTCTACTTATGGCGTGTGAGCCGCATCAATTATGCGGAACATAAAGTCGGTAGGCGGACACCCACCTGCTTGCGCGGGGTTCAGGTAACTTTCAGCATAACGGCATAGTGGGGGTTTTTATTTTTTTTTAAGGAATTATATTGATGGATTTGGACGGGATTACGAAAGTTGCGATCCGGGAAATCGTTAAAAAACGACTGGCAGCAATGACTCCCAGGGAATATGCCAGTTTTAACGCTGCGATTTTTGAATTATTTTTAAGTTTGGAAAGGGTGACACGCGCCACCTCGATCATGATTTATTATTCGATTGGCAATGAGGTGGAAACGGTCTCGATAATTCGAAAACTGTTATTTATGGGTAAAACGGTAAGTTTACCGGTTTGTACCGCACCGAAAAATTTGATGGCAGGAATTATAACCGATCCCGTTCAATTGGTAACCACCCGTTTTGGCTTGCGAGAACCCGATCCTCGCCAGTTAACCTGCCCGGATATCATTGATGTAATAGTAGTTCCCGGTTTGGCCTTTGATGAGCGGGGCTTCCGGTTGGGGCGCGGCGCCGGGTATTATGACCGTTTTTTAAGTGGGCTGCCAAATAGCTTTAAGTTAGGGCTCGCTTATGATTTTCAGGTGTTTCCGTGGATTCCTGCAGAATCCCATGATATCGGAATGGATGGTTTGCTTACATCCGGTGGGTATAGGGAGTTTGATATTGATTGATGGAAATTTGTTCTTATGATTAGCCAATCAGCTGTTTAATCTTTGCGATTTTTTGTTAATTGTGGTATTATTTTATTATATTTTACATTGAGAATTGTATTATATGATTTTATGCTGATAACAAGGTGATGGATTTGGTTTATCAACCTGTAACCGCTGTTTGGGAAATTACCATGAATTGCAATATGCGCTGCAAACACTGCGGTTCGGGTTGTCATAGCGCTTTGGCTGATGAATTGACTACGGCTGAAGCGCTTAAACTATGTGATGATTTAGGCGAAATGGGCCTGGAATGGATCACACTTTCGGGTGGCGAACCTACAACCAGGGAAGATTGGCCGTTGATTGCCAAGCGATTAAATCAAAATGGGGTCATCCCCAATATGATTACCAATGGTTGGTCGCTCAATGAAGCGGCTATTGACAGCGCCGCATCCTCCGGGATAAATACCATCGGCATCAGTCTGGATGGTCTAGAGGAGACTCATGACTTTATCCGTAAAAAAGGCTCATTTCGGCGAATTATGAATGCCCTTGATTTGATGCGGGAAAAGGGACAGATGTGCGGAATTATCACGACCATTAATAATTTAAATATCAAAGAATTACCGAACATAAAGCGGACTTTAATCGACAAAAAAGTATCCGGATGGCAGTTGCAGTTTGGATTACCCATGGGGAATATGACAAAGTACTGCCATCTGGTAATTAAGCCGCGCCAAGTAAATGATATCATTGATTTTGCTTACACAACAATGCAAGAAGGTAAAATAACCATCGAATTGGCGGATTGTATCGGATATTATAACCTGAAGGAAAAAGAGATCCGCAATAAAAATTTTAAAGTAGACGACTATTGCTGGCAGGGATGTCCTGCGGGGAAATATAGCTTTGGCATACTTCATAACGGAGATATTCTTGGTTGCGCTTCAGTACGGGATCAAGAATATATCGAAGGCAATATCCGGGAAACTCCACTTAAAGAAATTTGGGCAAGCAATCATAGTTTTAAGTGGAACCGGGACATGAAAAAAGAATACCTAACGGGTTTTTGTAAAAAATGCCAATACGGGCACCTTTGCTTGGGGGGCTGCGCCAATGCCAGAATCACCATGAATAATGACCTATATGATGAAAACCGTTATTGTGTTTATCATACTACCATAAACCAATTAAAAAGAAATTTTGCATGCATCGATGATCTGGAATCATTAAAGTCCGACGCCAAAGCATGTATTAAAGAACAGCAATATCAACTGGCTGAAATTTTGTTAGCAAAGGCGCTAAAAAAAGATACCGCCAATGTTGAGTTATTGGCTCTATACGGCTATGTAAGTTTTATGTTGGGAAATTATAATGATGCAAAACGGGTCAACCAAAAAGTATTACATATCAATCCGGAAGATGCCTATGCCCATAAAGGGCTGGGATTATCTTTATGCAGGTTGGGCGAGGTCGATAGCGGCGTGGCTTATTTAAAAAAGTCCATCATGCTGGCCGGTGAAGATTTTATGGATCCATACTATGATTTGGCGGTGATGTTGATCGAAAACGGGAGAAATGACGAAGCGTTGGATATCATTGAAGCCGGCCGCCAAAAATCGGAGAGTTTTATGGAAATGAGCCGGGAATTATATGAACAGCTAACCAAAGATCGTTAGTAGTAGTAGATGTTAAAAGAATTTATAAAAAAGGGTTGTCCTGTTTTATTTTAAGGACAACCCTTAGCTATTTACGATGTGGTATTATTTTATGTGTTATCGCATCAAACTAAGTACTGATGCGGGTTGTTGCGTAGTAAGCTTGGATGTGGCGGTATAAGTATTAATCGCGGCATTCGCATTGACAATCTTATTTTGAGATGCAATATCAGCTTGAATACTATTGCCTCTTTCGCCTTTATCAATAACTGAAGCGGCACTTGCCAAACTATTATTTGAAATAGTTTGGCTTTGAAGTTGAAGTTTGGCCTTCATAGCCGCGGTAAAGTCTCCATATTGCTCCATCAACCGTATTCTTATACTATATATGGGTACCGTATTATACCGCAAACTTGCAGCCGCAGTCGGGTCGCAATCCGGAGATCCAACCGAATAGATTGGTATCGTGCGACCGGAATATCCAAGGGATTGGCCGGCATTAACAACGGAATTAACTGATTGAAACTGTTGCACTGCTTGAATTCCTTGGGCGACACCCGCCGACATTTGAGCTTGAGCGATGTTATTGAGTTGTTTATCAGTTATCATGTTAATCTTTTGATTTGCCGCCATGTTGTTATTGACCATCGATAATTGTCTGGCCTGATTTGCAATATTGTTTAGATTAGTATTAATTAGAAGCCCCATTACTATCACTCCTCAAATAAGACAACTCAAGACCTTATAATATTTATTTTCATAATCTACTTCTAATTATAATGTAAATTTTTTTGCTTGTCAATTAATTGACGGAATTACTAGACATACAATTTATCAGGAATTTTAACAATAAAACCCACATATCCTTTGTATAGGGTGAGGATTTAATGGGAATGTCATGGAAATTAGTGATAATATTTATTGCCAATCTGTTGATATTGGGTTATCGGTTAAGGCGTTTGATGAAACTCGGCAATACTTACCGGCAAGCGCTCCGGATTACCTGGGATTTAATTATCCTAAATCAGAATGAAGCTATTGCCGGTAGTGCCCGGCAAAAAGCAGGTTATTATAATCTTTTGCGCCGTACTTGGTGGCTGATGATATTTTTATATTTAATAAGCTGGATAGTATTCCAAACAAGCGCCGGTACGATATTCACATTGGTTTTATTAATACTGCATGTTTATTGGTACATTCATGCCAATATCCCTCTGGAGCAAGCAAAAGATCAGCTTTTATTTTTAAATGACAACTGGGGGATCGTTTACCGGGAAGTCAATCGTGATTCGGGTTTGGATCAAAAGTCCCTGGCTGAAATGGATCTACGAAAAAAGACCCTGCTGGTGCTGGCCATCTAG
>JBJKPO010000192.1:0-3661 GCA_046706235.1 Bacillota bacterium
GGTATAGTAAGCAAGGTCAACGGTGTCGCCGAGGTTCTTAACGCCCAAGCTGTAGTTAAAATCACCAACACTAGCTTGCCAGCAATTAAAATCCCACTCGATCTTCGCCCAGGTACCGTTGTCGCCTTCGGTAAGGGTGCTGATATTAGCGATGATCTGGTTGTTGCCACCCGCATAATCAGCGGTCAACGGAGTGCCGGACGGGTTAGTGGAAGAATAATAGAAATATACTTCGCCGCCCATATAGGTGGAAGTGCTCGCGGATGCGAACGCAGCAAACGATAATACTAAAGCAACGGTTAATAAAACAACTAATAGTCTTTTCAAGTTTAAATCCTCCTTTTATTATAAAAAAGTAGCCATTCATCGGTCGACAAAGGACTGGTCAAGTTTCGTCGGTTGCGACCTTTGATCATACTTTCAAATAAAAGTAAGGTTTCACCTCCTTTCTCCGTCGGATCCGTTTAAAGGTTATATGGCTATAAACCCTTACGGGCTGAACAAGCAATGACGAAAAATCCATAGTCTGAAAATAACAAGTCGATATAATTATTCAATGAAATCCAATCAAATCCTTTTAATAATCCCCAAGATAAATCGCTTTTTGTCAAATGGCAAAAAGCATTAGATACAATCCGTTATTACAGATTACAAGTGTTATTAATAAATTATTGACAACTGATTCATGAAAGAACCGAAATCAATAATTTAGTGATATTTTTTGAAATACAGTTCCACGGCTTTCTGAAGAAATCCTGCCGGATATTTGAATCAAACCGCTTTTGGTCATATGAATATATACGTAATATTTTGTTTAATATTTGTAATTCAATAGCTAATCTTGGAGTTAACAAGTCATTTTTAAGATAAAAGCGGATAAACTATCTAGAAACGGCCCTTGATTTAAACCTCGATTCGGAAAGTACATTTAAATTTTTCCGATAAATCGCGGAAAAATTTGTCGAATCGGGTTTAGCGACAGAATTCGGCAAGTCCTCATTATTGTAGATTTTTGAAGCTACTTGCCGAATTCAGGTTAAAATAAAAGAAAGGTGGGACCAAAAATGGGCCTTAAGGGATTAACCAGGGTAGGCAGTCTAATGATCATTTTTTTCTTTTTGCCTTCCATTGGTCTTAAAATTTGGGAATATTTAGTTTATTCGCCGTGGCCGGCTAAGAGTTGGCTGGTATACTTGACGCTGGGAATAGTTTTAATATATTTAGCGCGAATACGCATGCGAAAACGTGCATTATTAAACCGGAAAAAGACCGGTGAGCCGTCATTACTGCAAATCGCCACCGAAAGACTGGTAAAAGGCGAAATAAGTGTGGCTGAATATAGGGCGATTAAGCGGGAGATAACCGGTGATAAATAAACCGGTTCTTTTTAAAATCATTTTAGCAACATTTTAGAAGGAATGTATATATTGATCAAGAATAATTTCTTTATTATTCCGCTATTACATTATTTTTCAATAAAGAACCGGAGGAATTTTCATGGCGAAGATTAAAGTCGGGTTGATTTACGGGGGCCGATCCGGTGAACATGAAGTATCGGTGTTATCCGCCAATTCGGTGTTGACCGCGATAAACCCTGAAAAGTATGAAGTTTTTCCGATTGGGATCGCTAAGGACGGACGGTGGCTGCCGGGACAATCTCCGGTGGCACTTGTCGAAAGCAAGGAACTGCAAGTACGATGGCTTCCCGATCCGGGTTCGGATAAACCGGGGCCGTTAATAGTTCTGGAAAACAACCGGGGGCAATTATTGTCAAGCCTCTATGAAGCGGTGGACATCATTTTCCCGGTAATGCACGGCCCATTTGGGGAAGATGGAACGATCCAGGGCTTATTGGAGTTGGCGGATATTCCTTATGTAGGAGGAGGAGTCCTGGCTTCTTCCGTGGGAATGGATAAATCGGTGATGAAAGCGGTCTTTAGACAGAACGGGCTGCCGGTGGGCGATTATCGAACTTATTTACGGCATGAATGGGAGAAAGGGTCCGAACGGGTTATCAGGGAAATCGAGACTGAGTTGGGTTACCCTTGTTTCATCAAACCGGCCAATTTGGGCTCCAGCGTCGGAATCTCCAAGGCTCATCATCGCGATGAGCTCAAATCGGCGTTGGATATGGCGGCGGGTTTCGACCGGAAACTGGTCGTCGAGAAAATGATCGACGGCCGTGAAATAGAATGCGCGGTATTGGGTAACGACGAACCGGTGGCCTCAGTTCCCGGGGAGATAGTTCCCGGCTCCGAGTTTTATGATTACGAGGCCAAATATATGTTAGACAATTCCAAGTTAATTATTCCGGCGGAACTAACGGCCGAAATGACCCAAAAGGTCCAGGATATGGCCGTTAAAGCCTTTAAGGCGGTTGACTGCGCCGGATTGGGAAGAATTGATTTTTTCGTCAAACCGGAAACCAATCAAATATATGTTAATGAGATCAATACTATTCCTGGTTTTACCAGAATAAGCATGTATCCGAAGTTATGGGAAGCCAGCGGCATCAGTTATCCGGATCTGATTGACCGGTTGTTGCAATTGGCCATGGAACGATTTGATGATAAAAAGAGGAATAGAGTGAGATGTGAGAAAAAAGAATGGGAGCAATAATTATTTGCAGGGGAAACTCATAATAAAGAGAATATTTATTTTTGAATCTAAAAAAGTGAGTGTTCTTCATGGAGTCAAATATCCGGTTTGTGATTATTACCGGTTTATCCGGGGCTGGAAAATCCGAGACGGTCCGTTGTTTTGAAGATCTCGGTTATTTTTGCGTCGATAACCTTCCACCGGTATTAATCCCTAAATTCGCGGAATTATGCGCACAATCGGATGGACGTATTAATAGAATAGCATTGGTGGTTGATATTCGCGGCGGCAGTTTTTTTGATGATGTTTTTGACGCACTGGAAATTTTGGAACAAAACGGTTTCAGTTATGAAATTCTTTATCTTGAGGCCAAGGAAGAGGTCCTGATACGGCGTTTTAAGGAAAGCCGCCGCCGGCACCCGCTTTCGGTTACGGGAGGAATTTCCGAGGGAATTCACGCCGAGAGCCAGCGTCTGGGGGAGATTCGCGGAAAAGCAACCCGGATTATTGATACTTCGGATATAGCGGCGCGCGATCTCCATGAAATGATTGACCGGTATTACGGGGAATTACCCGAACAGGAAAAAATGCTGGTTACGGTTGTCTCATTTGGATTTAAAAATGGAATTCCGCTGGACGCGGACCTGGTCTTTGACGTTCGATTCCTGCCAAACCCCCACTATGTAGATTCACTTCGCGCCTTAAACGGCAATCAAACTGAAGTCATCAATTATGTGTTGAAATGGCCGATAACCTTGCGGTTTCTGGCAAAATTATACGATTTTGTAGATTTTCTGGGACCTCACTATACCAAGGAAGGAAAGTCCAATTTAATAATCGGAATTGGTTGCACGGGAGGAAAACATCGTTCGGTGACCGTTGCCAATAAACTGGGTGATTATTTAAGGACCAGGGGATACCGGGTGGCGGTTTATCACCGGGATGTTGATCAATGCTGATTTTTAGTGTAAAATAATCGAGTCCCGGTTTAAAAGCAGCGTGATAAACCCGAATAAATAATTTGCTGCTTTATTTAATACTATTTACTGTCAATTTTATGAAC